>JBDTVB010000051.1:0-8663 GCA_040007415.1 Anaerolineaceae bacterium | reverse complement strand
GTCCGAAGGAATGCTCGCGCCTGCACATGATCATTGTCGCGTTCAACGATGGCGGAAAACATCGCTCCGGAGTCGAGCAAGCAATCCACTATCCGCGCTGCACCGGATAGAGATAGTCGTCGTGATTTCGGCCCATGTCCGCTGGGCCTTCATCCTTGATGATTCCGATCAGGTCCTCGAAAGGACTAACCCACACGTCGGTCGCTTTCACCAGAGGGCTTACGCAGCGGCGCACAACCTCGCTTTTGGAGACTCCGAGACGCCGCGCCTCCGACTCAATGGCGTCGTCTTCATCTTGGGACAGCAGAATCTGTACTCGCACAGTGCTCATATTCCAACGCCTCGCCTTCCGATCATACACAACACGCACATCCTTGCACACTCGATTTCAGGCTAAAGTCCTCCCAGCCGTGCCTTCAGAAAGCCCAGTTCCGCCCCGTTCGAAGTCATTTCGATCGCGCGTTCGTAAGCTTCAGCAGCCTCGGTCGGCCGCCCCAGCCGCCTCAAGAAGTCCGCACGGGTAGCGTGATACGGCTGGTAGGCGTCGAGCCGTTCGGCAAGCGGAGCAACCAGGGTTAGCCCCCGTTCAGGGCCGTCAACCATTGCCACGGCAACCGCCCAGTTCAGTTCCACCACGGGCGATTGGACCAGCCCCGCGAGCCGTTCGTAGAGGGCCGCGATCTGGCGCCAGTCGGTTTCAGCGGGCGTCGCGGCTTCCGCGTGGACGGCGGCGATGGCGGCCTGGAGCTGGTACGGGCCGGGGCGATGTCGCCGGAGCGCGGTCTCGAGAACTTCGATCCCCTCATCAATCTGCTGGTGAACCCACCGGCTCCGATCCTGGTCTTCGAGGAGCACCAACTGCCCCGTGATCGGGTCGACGCGCGTATCACGCCGCGAGTCGTGCAGGAGCATGAGCGCAAGCAGCCCGCGCGCCTCCGGCTCATCTGGCATCAACTGGACCAGCAGGCGTCCCAACCGGATCGCTTCGCTGCACAATTCGCGCCGAACCAGTGTGTCCGCAGAGGTAGCGGAGTACCCCTCGTTGAAGACCAGGTAGACAACCGTCAACACCGGCCCGAGCCGCTCCGGGAGGTCGCCATCGGCGGGCACGGCGTACGGGATGCCAGCGTCGCGGATCTTCTGCTTCGCCCGCACCAGGCGCTGGGCGAGCGTGGCTTCGGGTACAAGAAATGCGCGCGCAATCTCCCCCGTCGTTAGTCCACCCAGCGTCCGCAATGTCAGGGCGGCACGGGCTTCTGGCGGCAACGCGGGGTGGCAGCAGGTGAAGATCAGGCGCAGACGCTCGTCGGTGATCACGCTCTCCATCGGTGGTGAAAACTCCTCCCGTTCGAGAGCGGCAAGCAGGGCGGCCTCGGCGAGTTTGCGCGTGCCGACCTGCTGACGCCTCAGGCGGTCGAGCGCCTTACGCCGGGCGGTCGTGATGAGCCAAGAAGCTGGGCTGCGCGGTACGCCGTCACGCGGCCAGGTCTCGATCGCGGTGGCGAACGCTTCCTGGAGGGAATCTTCGGCGAGGTCGAAGTCCCGAAGACCACCGATCAGTGAAGCGAGGATGCGACCATGCGCTTCGCGGAAGACGGCATCCAGGGCCAGGCGTTCGGGGCTCATCTGGCGAGGAGAATCACGCGGGTCAATCCCCCTCCCAGACCGGACGCACTTCGATCGAGCCGATCTGGGCGCCCGGGATTTTCGCTGCGTACGCCAACGCCTCGTCCAGATCCGTGCAATCGAGGAAGAAGAAGCCGCCGAGTTGCTCTTTCGTCTCGGCGAAGGGGCCGTCGGTGACCATCGTCCGGCCTTCGCGGACGCGAACCGTAGTGGCGGCACTGATCGGCTGCAGGCGCTCACCGCCCTTCATCACGCCGGCCTCCGTCGCCTCCTGAGCGAACCGGCCATAGCCTTCCATCATCGTCGCCTCATCGGAAGTTCCGTCGGTCGGCTCACTTGTCTCGTCGGTGTAGATCAGCAACATGTAACGCATCGGGTACTCCTCGGTGAAGCCGGTATCGTAAGCCCCCCAGCGGAATGACGAACACCCCCGGCGAAGATCGACAGTGAGCGAACGCCATCCAGGTGCACTGCGGCGTTGCCCGCCGGGGCGCGGACGCCTATCCTCGCCTTACCGTACGTTCGGAAAAGGAGACTCTTCACAAATGGCAGACCTCAAGGAAACTCAGAACCGGCATGGCCAGGATGTGGTGTCCGGCAACATGGCGGGCCTCATGGGCGATTTCACCCCAGCCGGTATGGCGAAGGTGATGGCGATGATGGCCGCTGGCCCGATCACCGCGACGAGCTTCACGGCCAAGGATCTTGGCAACAACGAAGTCGAGATCAGCTATATCGGCGATACGACGCGGGTTGTTTGGAGCAAGTGGACCCAGGTTGGAGACAAGTGGCAGATCGATGACGTCGCCCAGAGGTAGTGCCCCCGGCACCGCCCGAGAAGCGGCTGAACGCAACGCCAAAGCGGTGATGGAGGGTAACCTCGCCCAGATCATGGGCGACATCACGCCCGAGGCGTTGACTCAGATGATGCAGATGGCGGCCCAGGCGGGCGGCCTGTCACCTGCGGCCATGCCCAATATCGAAGGTTACGAGATCACCGAGATGGCGGCCGCTGACGGCGGCGAGGTCTTCCAGGTGGAGTTCTCCTCCCCCGTGGGCAAGGCAACACTGTCGACGACGTGGAAGGAGATCATGGGGCAGTGGAAGATCGCCGCGGTCAGTCTCGTATCCGCCGAACCCGCGACGAGCGCGTAACGAAGGAGAATGGCGGCCGATGGAACTCTGCCTCGTTCGCCACGCGATCGCCGTCGATCGCGGCACGCCTGGCTTCGAAAACGATGACCTGCGCCTCTTGACGCCTGACGGTGCGAAGCGTTTCAAACAGGCTGCGCGCGGCCTGAGCCTGCTCGTCACGCCACAGGTCATCCTCACCAGCCCGCTGCTGAGGGCGCGACAGACCGCGGAGATCCTGATGGACGTCTTCCGCCTGCCAAACCTCCACGTCAGTGACTCCCTCGCCAGCGGCGACCATGAGGCCCTCCTTCGCGACGTTGCCGAAGTGGAGGCGCAATCGGTGCTTGTAGTTGGCCACGAACCCCACATCTCGGGCCTGCTCTCCTACCTGCTCAGTGACAGCGAATCGCGCATCGGAGCAACCTTCAAGAAGGGCGCCGCTGCGCTCGTCTCGTCAGTTGGCGAACCTGCGGCGGGCACATGCTGGCTTGAATGGCTCTTGCAGCCAGCTGCGCTGCGCGGCCTCGCTCAGTCCTGACGCCGTTCCTTGATCAGCAATGGCGTCTTGAAAACCGATTCGAAACGTTTCTGTTGCCGTTCCAGGTCGTACACCTCCGCGTCCAGCGGCGCACGCGAAGTGAGCTGTAGACGAAAGCCCGCCGACTCAACAGCTGCTTCCATCCCCAGAACGGGCGAAGGGACGCGGCGGCGAACGGCGCGGGCACAGCCCAGCAACGAGGCGAGAACCGCAGAGCGGCGAGGATCATCGGCGTCGATAATCGTGCGATAGGGCGAAAGGTCTGGCGTCCCAGCGGCCGCGCAGCGCACGAGCGCCGCTACCAGGACGATCTCCCGATGGGCAAAGCCGTGCAGGTCACCGCTATGCACCAGGTATTCGGCGTGCCTATCGCGGTTGTAGTAGTCGACATGCATGCCAATGCCCGCCAGCCGTGCGGCCGCCAGCAGCAACGAGAGTTCCGCCTCGCCCAGGCCATGTAGCGGCTGGGCCGCAGCAAAGAGCAGCGCCGCCGCGTTGACGACCGGCTCGGCCGCGAGTTCATCGATGCCGTTCGCCCGGGCAAGGCCGCTAATCGAAGCCGTGCGCACATCCGGCACTGTGGCATTCTCCCCGCGTAGCTCCTGCCAGAGCACCCCTTCGCGCAGCCCCTGGCCAGCAACGGTCAGGGTTGTGGCACCAGTCATCTCCATCAGCTCATCGATGACCCCAGCGGCGGCCGGGAGGATGTCAGCGCGCGCAACATTGATCCCCGGGATGCGGCGGCGCTCTTCCGGCGTCGCCTTCAGGAGGGTTGTAGCCAGGCGGCGCACCTCTCGACGCGGGATCACGAAGCCGTGGAGGCGGCGAAGCGGGTAGCGACCGCGAATCCGCGTCAAACGGGCGAGGTTGCGCACCGCGCCACCAGAACCGTAGAGAGTTTCAGACCGCTCGCCCACCCTGTACTCTGCGCGGACGGCTTTACGCAACGCCCGCACTTCCTTGGCGGTTGGGGGGTCCGAACGGAGGTACCGCTCGGTGGCGTAGATGGCACCCAACGGCGCGGACTGTGCTTCCACCAGGACGCGATCGCGGACGCGGATCAGTTCCAGTGAACCGCCCCCGATATCGAGCAGGTAGCCATCCCGAAGCGCTGTGCTGTTGATGACGCCCAGGAAGCCAGCGTATGCCTCTTCGGCGGCAGACAGGACGCACACCGAGATCCCCGTCTGCTCGCGCGCCCGCGCCAGGAACTCTGGGGCATTCGGTGCCCGGCGGAGTGCTTCGGTGCCAACCACCACAGTTCTCGTGGGACTGAAAGAGTTCGCCACCTGGCACATAATCCGCAACGCCCGCAGCCCTCGTTCCATCCCGGCCGCGGTCAGATCCCCGCCTAACTGACCTTCCCCAAGGCGGGCATCGAAACGCTCCTCATCCACCACTTCGAACGCTGCGGACGAAAGTTCGTGGGCCACCAGGAGCCGCGCTGAGTTTGACCCGACATCGATAACCGCGATTGTCCGTCCCTGAGCCATCCATCCCCCCGGGTACCGATTATCCTCCGGCGCCCAGCCTCACGCTCGCACCCATCCATGATGGCGGCGCCGGCGTACCGTGGGAAAGATGGACGCAGGTGGGTATGGATTTCTCCGTCGACGATGTAACATACCGCTTACGAGGTGGCTAAATGCAACACAAAGCATTGATCGCAACCCTGCTCTTGCCGCTCCCGTTTGCGGCCCTGCCCCTTGTCGGTGTGCTCCTGGGGATGACTGGCGGATCGCCTGCCGTCATCGTGGACGCGCAACAGGTCGAACAACTGCAGAGTCAATTCAACCTCACCAACACGCAGGCAAACCCCCTTGCTTACGGCATTTCGGACCCGTCCCACGCCGGTTGTGACGTGCCCTCGGAACTCCGCAGCGAAAGCTAGCAAATCTCGAACCTTGTGGTACGATCGGCGTCAAAGAAGTGGCGCCTGTCGGCGCACGTCCGCATCGCGAGAAACCCGGGGGCCCATCCCCAACTTGATCGCGCAGCGCCTGACCGCAGGGGGCACGAATGAGCGCAACCAGCACCCGCCGTACGCGCTCTAAAGTAACAATTGAAGACTACCTCCTCAGCGAACACCAGCTGGAGGAGATGTACTACTACATGCTCTTGGCGCGCCGCCTGAACGAGCGCATGTTGGCGCTCAACCGCCAGGGCCGCGCCCCGTTCGTTATCGCAGGCGCAGGTCAGGAAGCCGCCCAGGTCGGCGCAGCGATGGCCCTTCGCAAAGGCATCGACTACGTCGCACCCTACTACCGCGATCTCGGTGTGAACCTGGTCTTGGGCATGACCGCGCGTGAAGCGATGCTCAACTTGCTCGGCAAGCGTGACGACCCGAACGGCCACGGTAAGCAGATGCCCTCCCACTGGGGCCACCGCGAACGCAAGATCGTCACGCAGTCCAGCGTCGTTGCCACGCAGTTGCTGCATGCCGCCGGCATCGCATTGGCGGCAACGCTGAAGAAAGACCCGGTGGTTGTCCTCACCTCGTGTGGGGAAGGCAGCACCAGCAAGGGCGACTTCCATGAGGCGCTCAACTTCTCGGCCGTTCACAAGCTCCCCGTTATCTTCTATGTCGAAAACAACGGCTACGCGATAACGGAAACCACCGAGAAGTCGCTCCCCGTGGCGAACGTCGCAGACCGCGCGCGCGGGTACGGCATTCAGAGCGCGATGGTAGACGGAATGGATTGCATCGCTGTCTACCAGACCGTGCGCCCGGCGGTTGACCAGGCGCGGCGGGGTGGCGGCCCGTTTCTCATCGAAGCCAAGTGCTACCGCCTCTGGCCCCACTCCAGCGACGACGACGACACACGGTACCGCCCAAGGAAAGAGCTGGAGGAGTGGATCAAGAAGGATCCCCTGACCCTCTTCCGCACCCGCGTGGAATCAGACGGCATCTTCCCGAAGGAAGACCTCGACGAGATCGAGCAGCGCGTCGCTGACGAAGTTCGAGACGCCGCCCAATGGGCGATGATGCAACCCGATCCGAAGCCGGAAGACGCCCTCACATTCGTCTATAAGGAGCTCGACTGATGGCGACGATGACGGTCATTGAAGCCGTCCGAAGCACCCTCGACGAAGAAATGGCGCGGGATGACCGCATCTTCCTGCTCGGCGAAGACGTCGAGGCCGGCGGAGTGTTCCGCGCGACCGAGGGGCTGCACGCCAAATATGGCGAGCGCGTCATCGATTCGCCGCTCGCCGAATCATCGATCATCGGGATCAGCATTGGCGCGGCGCACTACGGCCTCCGGCCGATCGCTGAAATACAGTTTGCAGACTTCATCCATTCAGGCTTCGACCAGCTGTGCAGCGAAGCCTCGCGCTGGTCCTACCGCACCAACGGAGATTCGTTCCTGCCGATGGTCGTGCGCACACCCTGGGGCGGCGGAGTCCACGGCGGCCAACACCACTCCCAGAGCATCGAGGCCTATTACGCCCACATGCCGGGCCTGAAGGTCGTTGCGCCGGCCTTCCCTGCCGACTTCCGCAGCCTCCTTAAAGCGGCGATTGCCGACCCGAACCCCGTGCTCTTCCTCGAACACAAGCGCATCTACCGGCTGATCAAACAGGATGTCGAGAACGCGCCAGCCGAAACGCGGCTAGGCAAGGCGCGGCTCGCGCGCCGCGGCAACGATCTGACGATCATCGCCTACGGCTTCATGCTTCATGAATCACTCGCGGCTGCCGAGGTCCTGGCCAGCGAGGGGATAGACTGCACGGTGGTTGATCTGCTCACGCTCAATCCGCTGGACCGGGAGGCCATCCTCGAATCGGCAAAGGCGACGGGCAAGGTGCTTATCGTGCACGAAGACACGCTGACCGGCGGGCTTGGTGGCGAGATCGCCGCGATCATCGCCGAGCACGCCTTCGAGTACCTTGACGCACCAATCCGCAGGCTCGCTGGGCCAGATGTTCCCCCCATGCCCTACCACCATGCAATGGAAGAGTTCTTCATGCCCAACCGTGAGAAGATCGCTGCGGCCGCCCGCGAACTGGCAGCCTACTAGGAGTTTTCGACATGACCACCGTGACCATGCCGCAGCTCGGCGAAAGTGTCACCGAAGGCACCATCCTCGCCTGGATGAAGCAGCCCGGTGACCCGGTCGCGCTCGATGATCCACTCTGCGAAATCGAAACGGAAAAAGTGACTGCCGAACTTCCTTCGCCCTATGAGGGCGTGATGGGTGAGATCCTCGTACCTCAGGGTGAGACCGTGGACGTGGGCGTTGCGCTCTGCACCGTCCTCGAAAACGTAGTGGCTGGGCCACCGGTCAGTGCGGACGGCCACCAGGCGCCGACGGCCAAAGCAGGCAGCTGGAGCGGCGGCCCCATGTCCATCCCCCCAGATGAAGTGGCTGTCGACGAAGCGGCAGTTGCCGCCCCCAAAGTGGCGCCAGCCAGAACACTAGCGCGTGGGCCCGTGGTAGCGGTCGGGCGCCCATCGACAAACCCGGACCAGCGTGAGCGTTTCTACTCGCCCGCCGTCATGCGCCTCGCCCAGGAGCATTCCGTGGACCTCTCCACGCTCCAGGGCAGCGGAATTGGCGGGCGCGTGACCCGCAAGGATGTTGACGCGGCGATCCAGAGCCCTGCCAGCGCGCCGGCGGCCGCAGCACCGCGGCAGGCTCCCGCCGCGGTGCCCGGGGCTGCCTACACGATTGTCCCGCTGACACCGACGCGGCGGACCATTGCCGAAAACCTCAAGCGGTCCAACCTCGAAGCGCCGCAGGCGTGGACGATGGTCGAAGCCGACGTGACCGGGCTCGTGCGCCTGCGAGCCCGCGAAAAGGATGCCTTCCTGCAACAGGAAGGGGTTGAGCTCACGCTGCTGCCGTACTTCACGCTCGCCGTATGCGAAACGCTGCGCGAGTTCCCGATGATGAACGCCCGCTGGCAGGGCGACGAGCTCCGTCACTACCGGGCGCTCGACATAGGCATCGCGGTCGCGAGCGAGCACGGGCTCGTGGTACCAGTCATCCACGGCGCAGGCGACCTGAGCCTTGCCGGGCTGGCCCGGCGAATCGTGGACATCGCCCAGCGCGCTCAGACTCGCAAGCTTCGGCTGGAGGATATCGAGGGGGGTACCTTCACCGTCAACAACACCGGCTCTTTCGGTTCGATCGCCTCGAAACCGATCGTGAACTATCCGCAGGTTGGCATCGTCACCATGGAGCGCGTGGTGAAGCGAGCGGTCGTGCGGGATGACGACGCGATCGCGGTCCGCTCCATCGTCAACGTGTGTCTGAGCTTTGATCACCGCGCGCTGGACGGTGTGGAGGCCGGAGGTTTCCTCGCGGCCTTGAAGCGGCGGCTCGAAGCGATCGGTTAGCGGCCCTCAGTCTATTCGTAC
>JBDTVB010000050.1:0-8708 GCA_040007415.1 Anaerolineaceae bacterium | reverse complement strand
GGGATGGACCAGGCGCTCTTCGAGCCGCCGAACGTCGCCGGATGGCCCGGCGGTGCGACGTGGCTCTCATCAAGCACCTTCTTCGCGCGAGTGAACTTCCTCGATCAGTTCCTGATGGGCCAGCGCGGCCGTGCCCAGCGTGTGCCGGCGCTGGAGAGTGCCGGTTCTACCGAGGCGCTGGTCGATCGGACGATGGCGATCTTCGTGGACGGGAACGTGCCGGCGAGTTCGCGGCAGTCGATTGTGGATTACGCCAAGACCGTTTCGAACGAGCAGCAGCGGGCGGCCGCGGTGGCCTACCTGGTGCTCGCCAGCCCGGAATACCAACTCGTATAGGAGTTCTGAGATGATCAACCGAAGAGATTTTGTGAAGGGCGGCGTCGCCCTCGTAAGCATCGGCACTACAGCGGATTCGCTGCTGAAGGGGTCCATCGCCTTCGCGGCGCAGCACCCGACGGAAGTACTGGCGAAGAACAATGGCAAGATCCTGGTGCTTGTTCAGTTGGCCGGCGGGAACGACGGGATGAATACGCTGGTGCCGATGGGCGATTCCATATATCGCTCCGTTCGCAAGACGATCGGTGTGGCGGAGGATGCGATCCTGCCCCTTGAAGGCGGCTACGGCCTCCATCCCAGCCTCTCGGGCCTGAAGGGCCTTTGGAATGAGGGCAAGCTGGCCGTGGTCCGCGGTGTTGGTTACCCGAACCAGAACTACAGCCACTTCAAATCGATGGCGATCTGGCAGGCGGGCGATCCTGAACTAAAGCTCCAGGAAGGTTGGCTCGGCCGCACACTCGAAAAGATGGAGTCGGAACAGCACGACCCCTTCAAGGGATTTAACATCGGCACCTCAACACCACCCGAAATGCGCTCCGACATGGTCCCGATCCCCTCCGTCAGCAGTCCCGCCGACTACAACTTCTCGCTGGCCGGAAAGTCTGCGGACGGTAGCGACCCGCGCACCGCGACGCTGATGAAGCTCTACGAACAGTACCCCTCCGCGTCGCCTTACGGCGTCCTCCTCGAAACCACCGTGGAGAGTGCGGTGAGCAGCGCTAAGCAGTTGGCCATTGCGGCGAAGACGTACGTGCCGGCGGTGAAGTACCCCGAGAGTTCGTTCGGATCCGGTCTTTCAGTGCTGGCGGAGGCGATAGTTGGCAACCTCGGGATGCGCGTGGGCCACATCACGCTCGGCGGCTTTGACACGCATTCGAAGGAGGTGGAGGACCACACCGACCTCATGACGCGTCTAGATGAAGGCCTGACCGCGTTCTATCGCGACCTCGCCGCCCACAACAAGGCGGATGACGTCATCGTCCTCACCTGGAGCGAGTTTGGTCGCCGGGTCCAGGAAAACGCCAATGGCGGGACTGATCACGGGTCGGCGAGCGTCATGTTTGCTCTTGGCAACGGCGTGCAGCGCGGGATCTACGGCGACGCACCCAGCCTCTCGAAGCTTGTCGACAATGGCAATCTCTCATTCACAACCGATTTCCGGTCCGTCTACGCCACCCTCATCGAGCGCTGGCTCGGCGTTCCATCGGAGGCGCTCCTCGGGAAGAAGTGGGAACAATTGGGATTCATCCGCGCGGCGTAGGACGCCGTTCGCCGCGAACTGAAGGGCCGGACCGACTCCGGCCCTTCTTGCTGCTGACGCTACAATTGGATCGTGGACCTCAAATCGCTCATCCGTGACGTGCCTGACTTTCCAAACCCCGGCATCCTCTTCCGCGACGTGACGCCCCTACTGAGTGACCCTGTGGCCTTTCGCTACGTGATAAACGCGCTGGCCGAAATGGCTGGGCGAACGTTGCCAGGGGCAATCGTTGGCATTGAGTCACGCGGGTTTCTGTTTGGTAGTCCGGTTGCGGTGCATCTGGGGCTACCCTTCGTCCCGGTGCGGAAGCCGGGCAAGCTCCCCGCTGCGCGGATGTCGGTCGAGTACTCGCTCGAGTACGGCGAGAGCCAGCTGGACATCCACCAGGACGGCTTCGAGCCCGGCACGCGGGCGTACGTCATCGACGACCTTCTGGCGACTGGTGGCACCGCGCGGGCGGCCGCCAAGCTCGTGGAGATGGCCCGTGGCGAAGTGGCAGGGTTCGGGTTTGTGATCGAACTCGAAGCGCTCGGTGGCCGCCGCCTTCTCGCGGGCTACCAGGCCGATGCGCTGGTGAAGTACCGGGCCGGAGAATGAAGGAGGTCATACCAATCACGATCGTGCCGCGGGTCGGTCTGGACGCCCTGGATCAGACACTGCTTCCCTTCGAGGAACGGATGTTGGAACTGCGCGATCTAAACGCGGTCTGCGAGGCGATTCGCGCGCTGCGCGTGCGTGGGGCGCCGTTGCTAGGGATCGTTGGTGCCGCGGGCATGGCGATCGCGGCGGAGCGTGGCGACGCCTCGGGTCAATCGCTCGAGGATGCCTGGCGGACGCTCACCGAGACTCGTCCCACCGCCGTGGAGCTCTCTTCGATCGCCCGTATGGCGCTCGATGTTGCCCTGGCCGCTGGCCCTCGAATGGCGGACCGGCGCTCGGCGCTCTGGGCCTTTGCACAGGCTCATCACGAGCGCCGCATCCGAGAAGACCGCCTGATAGGCGAAGTCGGAGCGGCGCTGCTACCCGCTCGCGTATCCGTCCTCACCCACTGCAATACCGGCGCGCTCGCGACAGGCGGGATCGGGTCGGCGCTGGGCGTCGTGCGAGTGGCCTGGGAGGCGGGCAAACTCGAACGATGCTACGCGACTGAGACGCGTCCACTGCTCCAGGGTGCGCGCCTCACCATGTGGGAGCTTGGCAAGCTGGGAATCCCGGCCACACTGCTGCCGGATACCGCGGCGGCATCGCTCATCGCCTCTGGGCAGGTGCAGGCGGTCATCACCGGGGCGGACCGGATTGCCGCAAACGGGGATTCGGCCAACAAGATCGGGACGTACGGGCTCGCGGTTGTCGCTGCGCGGCACGGCGTCCCATTCTACATAGCGGCGCCGACGACGACTTTCGACCTCGATTGTCCGGCCGGAGCGGGCATCCCCATCGAGTTCCGTGACGGAGGCGAGGTCGGCGGGTTCGGTGGCACCCGATGGAGCCCCGCTGGAGGCGAGGCGTACAACCCTGCGTTCGATGTGACGCCGGCCGATCTGATCAGCGGCTTCGTCACCGAGCGCGGCGCGATCCGCCCCCCGTACGCCGCGCGCATCGCCGCCGCTCTCCAAAAGCCATAGGGCTGCCAACGGCGTACACTTGAGTTCCAGCACCTCTGCGCCCGAAAGGCTCGCTGTGACACCTATCGCCCTTGCTGTGCTCGGCGGGTCCGGCTTCTACGAGATGCCAGGGCTTGAGTCTGTCGAAGAGCTTTCGCCAGAAACGCCGTTTGGGCCTCCGAGCGATACGATCCGGATTGGAACCCTCGCCGGCGTCCGAGTGGCGTTCCTGGCGCGTCACGGTCGCGGCCACACGCTGCTCCCTTCCGAAATCCCTCAATGCGCGAACATCTGGGCGCTGAAGTCGCTAGGAGTTGAACGCGTCCTTGCCGTCTCCGCTGTGGGCAGCCTGAGGGAAGACTACCGGCCCGGCGATATCGTCGTGCCAGACCAACTCATCGACAGGACCCGAGGTGCTCGGAAGGGCACGTTCTTCGGTGGCGGGGTGATCGCGCACGTCGGGTTTGCAGAGCCGTTTTGCCCTGTTCTGCGGTCCGCCTGCCGTGAAGCTGGGAGCGCCGCCGGAGCGGCCGTCCACGACGGGGGCGCCTACGTCTGCATCGAAGGCCCCGCCTTCGGGACACGGGCGGAGAGCGAGCTCTATCGTCGGTGGGGAGCGAGCGTCGTTGGCATGACTGCCTTGCCAGAGGCGAAGCTAGCGCGCGAGGCGGAGCTCTGCTACGCCTCGATGGCAGCCGTCACCGATTACGATTCCTGGCACCAAGAGCACGAGTCGGTGGACGCAAAGAGCGTGTTTGCAGTCCTGAAGGCGAACGTTGATGCCAGTCGCGAGGCGATTCGCCAACTCGTCGGGCGGCTCGCGGCTCTCGAACCGTGCAGCTGTCGCAAGACGCTCGATTCGGCGCTGGTCACGGCGCGGAGCGCCATTTCTGAAGATTCCCGGCAACGCCTGGAGCCGATTTTGCGGCGGTGCCTTGGAGGAGAGCGATGAGTCTGTTGGTTGCTGGCTGGGTGGCGATCGACGAGATCGAAACGCCATTCTCAAAGGTGACCGGTCTGTTGGGCGGTTCCGCCACCTGCGCCGCCGTCGCCGGTTCGCTCTTCACCGACGTGCGGCTGCTGGCAGCAATCGGCGATGACTTTCCCGAGAAGGAACTGGCGAAGTTGGACCGGCCAAACATCGACTTGGCCGGCCTGGTTGTTACCCCGGGGAAGACCAGCCGCTGGGGCGGACGCTATCACTACGACATGAACACGCGAGACACCGTCTATACGGAGCTTGGCGTGAACATGGGCTGGCAGCCAGTGCTTCCGAAGGGTTGGGAGGATTCGCGGACGGCGTTTCTTGCAGCAGGGGACCCGCTTCTCCAGCGCCGTATCCTCGGCGACCTGTCCGCGCCCCGCTCAACGATGGTGGACACGATCAAGTTCTTCATCGACGGTGCCCTGGACGAGCTGAAGGAGACCCTGCGCCACGCCGACTTCGTGGCCCTCAATGAGAGCGAGGCGCGAGAGATCGCCTCTACGCCTAGCATTGCCAAGGCGGGCCGCGCGTTACTCGCAAGCGGCGTCCGCGGCGTGATTATCAAGCTTGGCGAGTATGGTGCGGCACTGGTTACAGCCGATGACTACTTTGTGGCGCCTGGCTATCCGCTGGACGACGTGGTCGACCCTACGGGCGCAGGGGATGCTTTCGCCGGCGGTTTCATGGGTTACCTGGACACAGCAGGTACGGTGAACGGTGCAGAGGTGCGCCGCGCCGTCGTCTACGGCTCCGTTGTGGCTTCCTTCTGTGTCGAAGGGTTCGGCCCCGGCCGGCTGCTGACCCTGACAAGGGACGAGGTCGATTCGCGATACCAGGAGTTCCGCAAACTCACCCACTTTGAGGCGGCTGACTGATGGCTGAACGGGAGCTGCGATGGCAGAGCAACGCGCGCACGCGGCTCGACTTCATCGTGCAGCCCGTGCGCGAAATCCCGGCAATTCGCAGCCTTCTGCTGCCCCGGATCGAATACACCGCCTACGCGCTTGGGCAGCTGGAACCGGCGCTCTTCCCCCGTACTCGCTGGTTCTGGGCCCGCGGTTCGAGCGGGACCGGGCTCGTGTTGCACAGCCGCGGTGGACTCGGCGACGCGTCGTTCGTCATGGGCGATCCGGACGCCGTGGCGGCGATCCTTTCGATCCATCCCGGCCCCCCCCAAACGTATGCCACCTGTCAGCCGCAACACCTCGAGACCCTGCGCGAGGTGTATCGGCTCGCCAGCCAACAACCAATGATCAGAATGGCGGTGCGGGCCAATACCTTTGTGCCCGAAAAGCAGCTCAACCCGATCGAGTTGACCGGCCTGGACATCCGTCGAATTAATTCGCTGTACGGTAGCGAGGGTGGTCCGAGCTACTACATCCCAGAGCACATTGATAGCGGCGTTTACCGGGGGATAGTCGCTGAGGGACGGTTGGTAGCGGTGGCGGGCACGCACGTGGTTTCGCGACAGGAGGGCGTGGCCGTGGTGGGCAACGTATTCACTCACCCGGCGTACCGCGGCAGAGGCTATGCAACAGCCGCTACCAGCGCCGTGACGCAAACCCTGCTTTCCTACTGTGAGCACGTCGTGTTGACGGTGGACCCAACCAACTCCCCAGCGGTCGCAGCCTACGCGAAGCTCGGCTACCGCGAAGTCTGCCAGTTGGTGGAAGCGAGTGCCGCCCGAAAGGATCCTTCCGGCGTTGCCGCATCCATGCGGCGCTGGCGGGCGGCTATCAGAGGGCGGAAGTATGATGGCTCCTTCGTGACCCTTAGCGACCGCTAGCGCCACCCATGGCGAACAAAGAACAAAGAATTGACCCGCCTGGCGAGCCAGGTGTGGTGAGGTGAAGAATGCCTGTCCCCAACGATATCGCGAACATCAAGCTGGCTTCCGAGGGCGTACGCCGCATCGAGTGGGCGGAGCGCGAGATGCCCGTGCTGCGGCTCATCCGCGAACGCTTCAAGCGTGAGCAACCGCTCAAGGGCATTCGCATGACTGCCTGCCTGCACGTGACCACCGAGACCGCGAACCTCGCGATCACGCTCAGGGACGGCGGGGCTGACCTGCGGCTCTGTGCAAGCAACCCGCTCTCCACGCAGGATGACGTTGCTGCTGCCCTGGTCCATGACTACGGCATCTCCGTGTTCGCTATCTGCGGCGAAGACAACGAGACGTACTACAAGCACATTCACCAGGCCCTGGAACATGCCCCGCAGCTGACGATGGACGACGGCGCTGACGTGGTGGCGGTGGTCCACAAGGATCGCCGCGATCTGCTGCCGGGAATCTCCGGCGGCACCGAGGAGACGACCACCGGCGTTATCCGGCTGCGAGCAATGGCGGCCGATGGCGCCCTCGGGTACCCGATCGTGGCGATCAATGAAGCGGATACGAAGCACCTCTTTGATAACCGCTACGGCACTGGCCAATCGACGATCGACGGGATCATCCGCGCCACCAACGTCCTTCTCGCCGGCAAGAACTTCGTGGTCGCCGGTTACGGTTGGTGCGGACGCGGTGTCGCCAGCCGTGCTCGCGGCATGGGTGCCCAGGTCATCGTCACCGAAGTCGACCCGGTGAAGGCGCTCGAGGCCGTGATGGATGGCTATCGCGTGATGCCAATGGCGGCGGCGGCCGAAGAGGGGGATATCTTCGTCACGCTGACCGGCGACGCGAACGTCATCGATCGCGCGCACTTGGAGGCGATGAAGGACGGCGCAATCCTCGCAAACAGCGGTCATTTCGACAGCGAGATCAACCTGAAGGCACTGACAGCGATGAGCGAAGGCAAGAAGCGCGTGCGTGACTCAGTTGAGGAGTTCCGCCTCCTGGACGGCCGAAAGCTGTTCTTGCTAGGCGAAGGACGGCTGGTGAACCTTGCGGCGGCCGAAGGTCATCCGGCGGCGGTGATGGATATGTCGTTCGCAAACCAGGCCCTGGGGGCCGAGTGGATCGCTATCAATCATGCCAAGCTCAACAAAGAAGTGTATGAACTCCCGCATGAGGTAGACCAGGAGATCGCCAGCCTCAAGCTGCACGCAATGGGGATTCAGATCGATTACCTCACGGAAGAGCAGAAGCACTATCTGACGAGCTGGCAAGAGGGGACATAGCCGCTGGACGCGGCGGACGCCCGCGATGGACCATGACGAGACCATTCCGCGAATTCCAGCGGGATGCTATCGTAAGTACAGCGTTAAGAGGGTGAACGGGGTAACCCGCGGGCCCGGCAACCTGGTTAAGCCTCCAAGGTGCCAAGACGACGCGGCCCCGCGCTCCGGTGTTGGGCAACAAAAGGCGGGCTTCAAGCTAGCCCGCCCCTCCTGATGAGGGGAAACGGTCTCTAAATTGGCCGTTCGTGCCCCTTTTCCCAACGAGGGGCTGTTCCGTATGCGGACGCTCGCTCTGTTTGTCTTCGAGGGACGTTATTCCATGGCCGAACGAAAGTTGCTTACCTCCGAATCCGTGACCGAGGGCCACCCAGACAAAGTCTGTGATCAGATCAGTGACGGCGTGCTGGACGCCATCTACACCCAGGACCCCCGAGCGCGGGTCGCCTGTGAAACGGCGATTACGAACGGCCTCGTTCTGGTCACAGGCGAAATCACCACGAGGGCGTACGTCGATATCCCGGGAATCGTGCGCAAGACGATCATGGACATTGGGTACACCTCCTCGGAGATCGGGTTCGATGGCGAAACGTGCGGAGTCATTACGGCCATCAACGAGCAATCCATAGACATCAAAGCCGCCGTTGACCGTGCATACGAGACGCGCCACGGGCAGCTACAGGACGAAGACCTCGATACCGGCGCCGGCGACCAGGGGATGATGATCGGCTTCGCCTGCACAGAAACACCGGAACTGATGCCCCTGACCATCTCCCTGGCGCACCGGCTGACGCGGAGGCTGGCCGAGGCGCGGAAGAGCGGCGAGCTGCCCTGGCTGCGGCCAGACGGCAAGTCCCAGGTCTCCATCGAATACGGCGCAAACTGGGAGCCGAAGCGCGCCGAGGCGCTGGTCATTTCCACGCAGCATGCACCGGATGTTGATCTGGAGACGATTCAGACGGACGTCCGCGCGCACATCATCGACACGATCGTTGATTCGAAGCTGATCGATTCGAACACCAGGGTCTATGTGAACCCGTCCGGGCGGTTCGTCATCGGTGGGCCGAAAGGCGACGCAGGCCTGACGGGCCGCAAGATCATCGTCGACACATACGGTGGCATCGCTCGTCACGGCGGTGGTGCGTTTAGCGGCAAAGATCCGACAAAGGTCGACCGTTCGGGCGCCTATGCCGCGCGGTGGGTGGCCAAGAACATTGTGGCCGCCGGCCTTGCCACTCGCTGCGAATTCCTGCTCTCCTACGCGATCGGCGTTGCTGCTCCGACGTCGATCGGCATCGAAACCTTCGGTACCGGCGCCGTGTCTGATGACAAGATCCTGGGCGCGGTCCGCAAGCACTTCGACCTCCGTCCGGGCGCGATCATTAGAGACCTGGACCTGCGCCGCCCG
>JBDTVB010000049.1:0-8771 GCA_040007415.1 Anaerolineaceae bacterium | reverse complement strand
GCTGTTGGTCCACTTTCGCCAACAGGTCATCGATCACCTTCGCCGTGTTGCCGTTCGGCGCCGCCGCGCACTTCTTCTGGTCGCAATCCGCTTCGTACGCCGCCAGCGCGCGTTCGAACCCAACCGCCTGTGTGCCGACCGTCTCCTCAAACCCCAGCGAAAGGTCCACCGCCCCGTCCAGCACGAACGCCCGCACGTGCGTTGGATACATGTCCGCATAGACCGATCCGATGACGGTGCCGTATGAGTAGCCGACGTAGGTCAGCCTTTCTTCGCCCAGTGCGACCCGGATCGTGTCCATGTCGCGAGCAACATTCTTGGTTCCTACCGCGGAGAGCAGGTCGCCGTACTTCTTTGCGCCGGCGTCGGCGAAGACCTTCGATTCCGCCTTGACGCCGTCCCATTCGGCCGCGGTATCCGGGCTCGGGTCCAATGCGACCAGTTTCTGCAGGTCATCGTGACAGACGATCGGTGAGCTCTGGCCGACGCCCCGGGGGTCGAAGGTGACGATGTCGAAGCGGTCCCGTACGTCCTTGGAGAGCACGCTGGACCATGAGCGCACGAAGTCGATTGCCGATGCGCCCGGTCCTCCGGGATTCGCCATCAGGGTGCCGATGCGCTTCGAGGGGTCTCGTGCCGGCTGTTTTAGCAGGGCAAGATCAAGCGTCTTCCCGCCCGGATTCGCGTAATCCACCGGCACCTTGAGCGTGGCGCATTCGAAGCTGCCGCCACAGCTCTGCCAGTTGATCGCGGCGGCGCTGGCTCCCGCGGGTTGCGGCCGACCGGAAACGCCGACGGCGGCGAAAGCAATGACCGTCACGAGGGCGGCAAGAATCACACGATGCATACGCTCGACGGTACCAGTTTCGGCTGTTTGGGACGGGTTAATCAGACCCGTGACCATAAAGGAAGCAGCAAGCCCGCCGTCGGCGCCCTCTCGCGCCCGGCTGTCGGCGCCCTCTCGCGCCCGGCTGTCGGCGGTTGCCGCTTCGGCGTCCTTTCGGTTAGATAGCAGCAGTGCCGCCCGATTACTACGCCATGCTCGAAGTGTCCGCTGATGCGTCTGTCGTCGTGATCCGGTCGGCTTACCGCCGGCTGGCCAAGGAACACCACCCGGATCGCAGCGATTCAGACGTCGCGAAGGTGCGCATGCAGTCGCTGAACGAAGCGTGGGCGGTGCTTGGTGACCCCGCTCGGCGCGCCGAGTTCGATCGTTCGCGCCCGCGCGGGTTTGGTGCCCAGCAGCCGGCGTGGGGCGGCCGGACCGGACCAAGGCGTCCGCCACCGCCGCCGCGTTCGGCCGGCGGGCGTTCGCCGGACCGCAGCACCGGTGGCCGGTCAATGTTCGAAGAGGAGGCCGCCGCATCTGCCTTTCGCGGGCGCGTCAACGCGCGCCAGGCGGGTCCCCGCCACTTCACGGGTGACCCGCGGACGGATTGGTATGCGTACCTCGGGGTACGGTCCACCGCCTCAATCCGCGAGGTGCTCCAGGCGCTCAACCTGCGTGCGTCCGAACTGGCCGCAATCACGAACATCTCGGCCGCCGAAGTCACAGAGCGCAGCCGCCGCAACCGCGAGGCCTGGGAAACGCTTGGCAACGCCCATGTCCGCGCCGAATATGACCGCGCTCGCCGCGATCTGGGCTACTGAGCGCAGGGTCCCGCGCTAACGCCGCGTCGGCGTCACACCGGCATCGCTCAACGCCCGGTCCAGCCGCTCCGCCGTGAATGGCTTCTGAACGAGTCCCGCGATCCGCCGCTGTACGTCATTATCAATGTGCGCGTCGGCCGCGTATCCCGTGCAGACGATGACGGGCAGGTCTGGCCGTAGTTCCGTCAGCGCACGGAAGGTCTCGCTCCCCGTCATCCCGGGCATCACCAGGTCCAGCAGCACTGCTGCGATCCGGTCCGGGCGCGCCTTCACCACCTGCACGGCGGTTGCGCCACCCGGCGCCTCCACTACGTTGTAGCCCAGCGCCGCGAGCGTTGCGCTCGTCGTCCGGCGCACCATCTCATCGTCGTCAACCACGAGGATGAGATTGCCTTCGCCGGGGTCATAATTGCCGCCCGGCTGGGCCGTGCCAGGATCGAAGAGTGGCAGGGTGATAGTAAACGTCGTCCCCTTGCCCAGCCTGCTTTCGACGCTGATGTCGCCGTGGTGGCCCTGGATGATTCCGTAGGTGATCGCCATCCCAAGGCCAGTGCCGGAGCCGAGTGGCTTCGTTGTGTAGAAAGGTTCGAAGATGCGCCGGCGAGTCTCTTCCGTCATCCCCGGGCCGTTGTCCGCAATGGTCAATTGTGCAGTCGTGTCGTCCGCCATGAGCGAGATGGCGATGCTTCCGCCCTCTGGCATCGCATCCTTGGCGTTCAGCACAATGTTTAGCAGCGCCTGCTGGACCTGGCCTCCGTCCCCCTCGATGGCGGCGGAGTTCGGCCCGAATGTTGTCGTAACCGTGAGCGCGCCATGCAACGACGGACCCGCGATGCGCAGCGTGTCTTCGACAACGAGACGCAGGTCCACCGGCCCAAACTTCACGAGCCCGCCACGGGCGAACGAGAGCAGCCGCCCTGTGAGGTCGGCGGCACTGCGCGCCGCCGTTTCGATGAGCCCAAGATTCTCCCGCTCCTCGCCGTCCAGGTTCGTCGAGCGCTTCAACAGCCCCGAGAACCCGAGAATCGTCGTCAACAGGTTGTTGAAGTCGTGCGCCAGGTTCCCGGCCATTAGCCCGAGAGATTCCATCTTCTGGCCCTGGACCAGTTGGGCCTGGAAGGATCGCCGCTCGGATACGTCCCGTACCAGCGCCAGCACCGTATCGCGCCCCCCGTAGATGACCGGCGAGGCGACCACATCAACGTCCAGGAGCGTGCCATCTTTGCGCTTGTACACCCGCTCAACCAGGTGGAGCTCGCCCTGCTGCACCGTTGTCCTTACGTTTCGCAGCACGTCTTCGCGCTCGGCGTTGACTAGCTGGTCAACGTGCAGCGCCAGCAGTTCGGTACGGGAGTAGCCAAGGGCGCGTTCGGTGTAGGCATTGGCATCAACGATTCGCAACGTCGTGCTATCGAAGAGGAAGATCATCTCTTCAGCCTGGGCGATGAGGGAACGGAACTTGAGTTCGCTCTCCGCCAGGGAGTTGAGTGCATTCACCCGTCCAAGCGCGAGGGCGAGAGGGCGGCTAAGGGTGCCCAGTATTGCGACGTCGTCGGCGTCGAAGCGCCCCAGATCGGTTGACCAGAGAGAGACGGCGCCGATCACGGCGTCGTGGACAATGAGAGGCACGCGAATCGCGGACCGCAAGCCGTTGGCCACCAACAGTTTGCGCACGGTGCCCGGGTTCGGCTCTGCTTCCAGGTCTTCGATGAGCTCGGGAGCGTTGGTACGCTCAACGGTGGAATCAGTCCCCATGGGGAGGCTCTTCGGGAGGACGTCGGTGCCGAAGATCGATGAATCAAGGCCGAGCCGGTGTGCCATCCCGGATTCGTCATCGAAGGTGACCACCGTGGCCAGCTGGCACTCGAACAGTGCCCGGCACTCCCGGAGAAAGCCGGCGGCCATGTGGTCTGGATTGCCGCCCTCGCCAAGAAGGGTCAGCACATGGTTGATCGTCTCCAGGTTCGCGGCCCGCAGTTGCGCCGTCCGAAGGTCGCGGACGCGTGCGATGGCAAGTGCCACCGGCTCTACCGCCGCCGCCAACCGGCGGGCGTCCGCATGGCTGAAGTAGCCCACAGCGGACGCCCCAACGGTAACCACGCCAAACGGTGCGGAAGGCGGGCCAATGAGCACCCGCATGCTCGAACGCATGCCTTCATCCCTCAGCAACTGCGACGTGTAGCTGGCCGAGCTATCCGATTCGCGAAGGTCACTGATCACATGAATCACGCCGCCTCCGATGGCAGTCGACTCGTCCAGTGGGCCGAATGCGACCTTCGACCCGAGCGGCCAGGCTATTGGGTACACCGTATCAAGCCCCGCGACCGAGACTTGGTCGCCATCCACGATGCCGATAGCGCAGTGATCTGCCTGGTACATTGCGCGGATCGCGGCGGCTACCGGCTGACCGACGTCCGCGGCACTCTCTTTCGTACTTAGTGTGGTCAGCACGTCCATGACTACCTGCGTCTGCCGCGTCTGCTCCTGGAGAGAGGCCACGGTCAATGCACGCCCGATCACCAGTGCCAGCACGGGAGCGATGGCGTCGAGGAGTTGAGGGACGTCTGCGTTGAGCCGCCGTTCACGACGATAGCCGACGACCAGCATCCCGACCGGACCGGAGCTTCCATCCAGCCGCACCGCAAAGGCGCCGTCGCCCCCAAATTGGCTGACCGCTTGCGAGAGCCACACGGGAGACGCAGCGTTCAGCTGGTCGCTCGCCGCGAAGGCTACCGCGCGTGACTGCAGCATCGCCTGGAAGCTCGGCGAGTCGCGCAGATGCACCCTGGTGAGACTCGGTGCCTCGAAGGGCGCCACCAGTGCAACCCTGGTGCGCACCCCCGCCTCAAGGTCAAAGGAGTAGATGGTGACGACATCGGCACCGATCGTTTCGCGCAGGTCCTCGGCGAAGCGCTGGGCGGCCTCTTCCGGGCTCGCTCCCGCGTTCAGCGTCGAGAGCATCGTCGCCAGTGCCGTTGCGTTCGCCTGGCGTTCGTTGGCCGCTGCCAGCAGCCGAACGCGGTCCACGGCGAGTCCGATTGGCGTGCAGAGGGCCTGGAGGTCGGCGGCTTGCTGGTCTCCAAGGTGCCCGCGCGTCGCACTGGCCACGCTGACGAGCCCAACTGAACCATCCGAAAGACGGAACGGGGCGCGAATCAGTGATCGCAGGCCCGCCTGCCGGGCCACTTCTGTGCCGGGGTTGAGGATTGCTGTTCCGAGATCGGGAAACGCTTGCCATCGCCCCTCGATCGCATCGCGGTAGGCAACGATGTCGGATTCTGCCAGTCTCGTTGAGATCTCCGCAACGTCCACGACGGCAGAGGTGAACCCCAATAGCTCCCGGCTGCGCTGCTCCAGGTTTACCAGCCCGAGCGCCACGTGTTCCGCCGAAAAGAACGTCCGCAAGCGCAGACAGATAGCCTCGCATGCCGGGCCGATCACTTCAGCGGTGGCCAGCGTGGCCAGGATATCCGCCGAAAGCGAGAGAAGGGCGAACTGGTGGTGGTCTACCGGCTCGGCGAACGCCGCTGTTCTGGCGATGGCCGCGCGGGTTCCGCGTCCGTCGTCCGGAGGCTGAAAAGAGGCCAGGTGAGAGCGAGCCTCGTACTCGCCCCCGCGCAAACCTGTTGCCACGCTTACCTCTCCGTGGCGGCACGCACTTCCCCACGGCCTGGGGGCGCACGCCGTCAGTGGTTAAGGAATCCTAAACCGTTGAGTATGTAAAGAGAAATAAGGGATAACCCGCACATAAAGATCCGCGCATCGCGAACCCCGTCAGTACGTCCAGATCACGTCCGCAATCACCTGGATGTAATACACCCGCCCTGCTTCCAAACTCGAAAAAGAGTTCACGTAGCCAGGGCCACCCGGGATGTACCGTTCCCATACGCCCCTTGAGGCGTCCCATTGGTACACAGCGAGGACATAATCCTGCAGGCCCTGGAGCCCCGCCGACACCAGCTGAGGTTCACCCGCGTACGTCACCAGGTTGATGCCGGCCGAAAGGACCATGCTTACGCCCGAGAGGACGCGCGGTGCACTGGTTGGTGCTGGGGTAGCCGGGGCGGCAGGTGTTCGCGTCGGGGTGGAAGTAGAGGCCGGGATCGCTGTTGATGTGGGAGCCGCAGCCGCTCCGGTGCTCGTAGCCGGGGGCGCACTTGTCGGTGTGTTGGTGGCTGGCGTGACGGAACCCGAATCGTCGAGGAAGCCGAAGTCCGTCGTCCACGCGCTCCCGTGCTGCCCAATGCCGATCACTTTGTAGCTCGCCGTCAGAATGTTCGCCTTGTGTCCCGAAGACCCCATCCACATGCCAAAGATCACGTCGGGGCTGGTGGAGCCGTAGGCGATGTTCTCAGCCGCCTGTGACGCGTAGCCGCAATCCTGCGCCCTTGCGGTTGGGGCGCGTCCAAGGGAGTCGGTGTGCGAAAACCCGGTGCCCAGCCCGTTCGAACCGCTGTCAGCGGATTTCCACGCGGACGCCCGGTTCAGGTTGGGCGAAAGCTTCAGCGTATTCAGCCCCGCGGCCGCTCGCGCACCGTTGATCAGCGTCAGCATCTGCTGTTCAGCCGCGTTGATCCCGTCTTCGCTCGTCGTGCAATTGGTCAATGCCGCTGCGCTTGTGCCGCCACGCGGCAGCATGCCCACGGCGAACAGTGAGAGCAACAGGAATCCGGCTGCCAGTACGGCGTACCTACGCTTGAACATGGACCCCCTGAGAGTGGCGAGCGCACGTTTTTCCAGCGCTAACCCTTGCACCCTAACTTCCCAGATCTTCAGGTGGAACCGCCAGGACGCCGATGGAACCACGATTTTACCGAGAGTTTACAATAACGCGAAGGTCCGGTGCGCGGATCCCCGCCGTTCTCGCCAGCGGTGTTTGGCCAGCGGCGATGAGCGGTTGCCAGCAGCTACCCGAAACGGTTGCCCTTCCCGAGACCGGAAGCTGGCAGGCTTCGTGGGCCTCGGCTACGCTCGTACCACATGAAACTTGGACTGCAGATCCCCAACCTCTCCTTCGCCGGCGGCCCGCCCGCTCTCGGCGCCAACCTCGCAACTATCGCCCGCGCTGCGGACGACGCTGGCTACAGCTCCATCTGGCTGATGGACCACCTCTTCCAGATCCCGCCTGTCGGCCCCGCCCAGCTTGAGATGCTAGAGGCCTACACCACCCTCGGATACCTCGTCGGCCACACCAGCCGCGCGCGCCTCGGCACCATGGTCACCGGGGTCACCTACCGCCACCCCGGCGTGCTGGCCAAGCAGGTCACCACCCTGGACGTGCTTTCCGGCGGCCGCGCCTACCTTGGCATTGGCGCGGCCTGGTTCGAACGCGAACACCTCGGCCTCGGCGTCCCCTTCCCGCCGTTGCGCGAACGCTTCGAACGGCTCGAAGACGCCCTCCAAGTCTGCCTCCAGATGTGGAGCGACAACGATGGCCCGTTCGAAGGCAAGCTAACCCGCCTCGCCGAAACCCTGAACTCGCCCCAGAGCCTCTCTCGCCCACACCCGCCGATCCTGATCGGTGGTGGCGGCGAAAAGAAGACGCTCCGCCTGGTCGCAAAGTACGCCAACGCCTGCAACATCTTCGCCACCTCGCCTGCCGAGGTCGCGCACAAGTTTGATGTCATTCGCGAACACTGCGAACGCGAGGGCCGCAACTATGCCGCAATCGAAAAGACGATCCTCATGCGCATGGACGTCGGCGCCAATGGCGAAAAGGCGAACGAACTGATCGATACCCTCGGCCGCTTTGCGGAGATCGGCGCACAGACGGCCATCGGTGCGCTCAACTCCGTCGATTCCATCCGCCCAATCGAAGCGGTCGGGCGCGACGTCATTCCGCAGATTGCCGCACTGTAGCGATGCCTTAGCGCTTCGCCGCCTGTCGCCGAAGCTCCGCGCGGTGGTCCGGGTGCGCGATCGCGATCAGCTCATGCGCTCGCTCGCGGTCGCTCTTGCCGTAGAGCCTGGCAATCCCGAACTCGGTCACCACAAAGTCCGCGAACTGGCGCGGCACGGTGACCACGGTGCCCGGTTCGTGGTACAGCGCGATCCGGCTCACCTCGCCGTCCCGCGCCGTCGATGGCAGCACCGTCACGCTCCGCCCGCCCTTTGAAAGCAGCGACCCAATCACAAACTCCAGCTGTCCGCCGGGGCCGCTCCACAGGTCAGGGCCAATCGTCTCGGACGCAATCTGCCCGGTCAGGTCTACGCTCATGGCGTTGTTTATCGCCAGCATGTTGTCGTGCGAAGCGATCACCTGGATGTCGTTGGTGTACTCCACGTCGTACACCTCGTAGATCGGGTTTTCGTGGATGAACTCGATCTCTTCGGTCGTCGAAGCGGTCAGCGCGGTGGCTACGAACTTGCCCGGATGGCGGGTCTTCTGCGAACCCGTGACGACACCCCGCAACACCAGGTCATTCATCCCCGGTACGGAGATCTCGGAGTGGATGCCAAGCTCCTCCTTGCCATCCAACGCACCCGCGAGGACAAGCTGGGCAGTCATCGCCCCGGTGCCGATCTGGAGGGTGTCGCCGTCCTGGACCAGCTCGTTCACGAAGCCCGCAATCGCCATCGGAAACGAAGGCGTCTCCCGGCCCATCAGCGGGCGTGGTGCCCCGCCGGGCACAAACGCGTCGATCTCCGAAACGTGAATCTGGTTCGCGCCGCCCGTGCGGGGATACCCGTCGAACACTTCAGCGAGCACAATCTGCGCTTGCCGCGCGTAGGAAGCCTTGTTCCACATGCTGATGCCAAAGCTGCAGAACCCGAAGCGGTCCGGCGGCCCCACCGAGAGCAGCACCACGTCCGGGTCGAACCGCCCGCCACCGCGTTCGCGCGTCGCCTTGAATCTTCGGCTGAATGGCATCGAAACAAAGTCCGAGCGGCCCTCGTTCACGGACTTCCGCGCCACGCTCGTGTTGAACAGCTCAACGTGCGTGTTGAACGACGGGTGCCCCGGTTCGAACCAGCCCGGATCGACAAACGGCGCACACACCAGCAGGTCGATGTCGTGCAGGTCGTCGCCTCGTGCGAACAACGCGTTACAGAGATTAGGGGTGATGGAGCCTATCGGGATCGCCACCACATCGCCTGAGGAAACGAGCCGCACCGCTGCC
>JBDTVB010000048.1:0-8835 GCA_040007415.1 Anaerolineaceae bacterium | reverse complement strand
CGAGCACGAACTTCCGCAGGCGGTGGCCGCGATGGTTGCGGAGGGCGCGCGTGTTGTGGCGGTGCCGGTCGAGGGGCGGTGGTTCGATGTTGGGACCGCCGCGGAGCTTGAGCGGGCCGGCGCGGAGTTCGGGATGTGAGAGCCGCGATCATCGAGAGGCGCGGCGCGGCTCAGAAGGCTAGCGGCCGCTAGGATAGAGATATGGCGACTCTGCCCTGGGACCTCTGGTTGAACGCCGTGGACCTGCCCGATGGGCTTTCCGCGGAGCATGAATATGACGCTGCAAGCGGCCGGCTGATAGTGACCGTGACCAACCACTCGGAGGTTGCGCTGAAGCCCGCTGACGTGCGGCTTTGGGCGGAGATGGATCAGCCCGCCGCAGACGGTTGGGCGTGGCTCCAGGGCCGCTACATGCAGACTGATGCCCTCGCCAGGAACTTCGGCGCGGCGGCGGAAGTAGGCTACGACGGCCGCTTCGTACGCGCGGTTGAGAGTGGGCGGCGCTACGTCAGTCGCGAGGCTGGGACGGTAACGCTGCTCTCACAGGGCTCGCCAGCACTATTCGCCGGTTGCCTGCGCATGGACCGGTTCTTCTTCGACTTCGAGGTGGAGTTGAACGAGGACGAATCGCGCGTCCGTGGTCTTGGGCTCGTCTTTGACCTTGATGGCGCCGAGTTGGCGCCGGGCGAGTCGCTCGAACTGCCGCCGGTGCTGCTCATCGATGGGCGAGACGAACGCCTGCTCATGTATCGGTACGCGGACGAAGTGGCCGCGGAGATGAGCGCGCGCGTGCCCGACCACGTCCCGAGCGGCTGGTGCAGTTGGTACTACTTCTACAACAAGGTGAGCGAAGCGGACGTGCTGGCGAACCTCGCCGAGATGCGCGCCACGAGTCACCCGGCGGAGTACGTCCAGATTGACGACGGCTTCCAGAGTTTCACCGGCGATTGGCTCGTGCCGAACGAAAAGTTCCCGTCAGGCATGAAGGCGCTGGCGGACAGCATCCGTGCGGCAGAATACAAGCCGGGCCTGTGGCTGGCGCCATTCGTGCTGCACGAAGACTCAGTTGCGCTGCGAGAACGGCCGGAGATGGTGCTCAAGCGCCGCGACGGCGAGGTGCTTTTTGTGCAGACGTGGCTCGGGCGGTGCGCCGTCCTGGACTGCACACACCCCGTTTCCGAAGCGTGGCTGCGCGAGACCGTGCGGACGGTCGTTCGCGATTGGGGATACGAGTACCTGAAACTGGACGCGCTCACGTTTGCGGCGGCGGCGGCCTCGCAGGTGCGTTACGCGGCACCCGGCACGACAGCGGCGATGAATGTCCGCCGTGGGCTCGAGATCATTCGCGAAGCGGCGGGCGAGGAGACGTTTATCCTCGGTTGTACCTGTCATTTCGGCCCGGCCGTCGGCCTGGTCGATGCGATGCGCGTCGGTCCGGACGTAAAGGAACTGTGGTTCGAGGGCACGCGACCTTCGGTGAAGCATGCCATGCGCCTCACCCTGCAACGCAACTGGATGCACATGCGCTGGTGGGCGAACGACCCGGACTGTCTGATCGTCCGCGAAACGGATACCACCCTGACGGAAGCGGAAGTGCGATTCCTGGCCACCGGGATCGCGATGAGTGGTGGGATGGTTGTGGCGAGCGATGACCTGCCCAGGGTGGGCGAAGCGCGGCGCAACATGGCCCTCGCGATGTTTCCGCCACCAGGGGTAGCTGGCGAGGCGTACGACGTCTCTGACGGCCCGGTACCGTTCGCCTGGCGGTCGGACCTGGGCGATGGGCGCGCGCTGGTCGGGTTCTTGAACTGGGGCGAAACGCCACGTTGGGTAGTGGCTGGCGAGTACTTGCGGCCGGGCGAGCTGGCCTTCGACGTGTGGAACAGCAAGATGCTGGGGATGGGCGACACGCTGTTGCGGCCCCACGAAGGGCTCATCTGGCAGGTCGCGGCACGAGCGAAGACGCCACGTGTTGTCGGTGATTCTGCCAGCCTGACCTACGCCGGACTGTTTCAGCGGCAGGTCAGTGGCCGAATCCAGGTGCGCAATGACCTGGCGCGACCGTGCGTGATCGCGATCGAAGCGCGCGGTCAAGTGAGCGAGGCCGAGCTTGCGCCCGGCGAGATGCGCTGGTTCGACTAATTAACTGGCTTTGCGCACCGTGGTCTTGCGTTTCGCAAAGGCCGCTTTGCCGCGCGCGCTGCGCTCAAGCAGCTTGAGGTTGGCGGCTTCGCGTTCGGCTTGTGCGCGGGCTGGCGGCATCTTCGCCGGTTCCAGCGTGTTCGCCGTGTAGCTGCAGTGGGGGTAGTTCCAACAGCCGTAGAAGATTCCGCGACGGGTGGTCTTTTCGACCAACTGGCCGATCTCCGGCTCTTCCGGACAGGCGACACCGACGGGCACGCCGGATCGGAAGTCGCACTTCTTCGTCTCGCGCTGGGTGCAGTCGATGTACGGACCGTAGGGGCCGGACTTCTGGACCGTTGCATGACCGCACTTCGGGCAGGCGTACTTGGTCTCCCTTGGGGCGGCCACGAAGACCGGCTGGCGATTCTCGTCCATCGGCAGCGAATTCGAGCACTCCGGATAGCGAGGGCAAGCGAAGAACTCACCGTTGCGGCCCCATTTGATGACGAGGTTCGCCTGGTCGCAGACGTTGCATCGGACGTTCGTCTCTTCCTGGTGCTTGCCCGCATTGCCTTCGGCTTCATCGAGCGACTTCTTGAAGTCTGGCCAGAACTCCTTGAGCACGCTGGCGTAGTCGCGCTCTCCGTCGGCGACTTTGTCGAGCTCAAGTTCCATGTTGCCCGTGAATGGCACCGCGACGTACTTGTTCATGTGCTCATTGAGCAGGTCATGCACCAGGAACCCGAGTTTTTGAGGAACCAACGCCCTGCCCTGCTTGGTCACGTAGTCGCGCTTCTGGACGGTTTGGACGATGGAGGCGTAGGTGCTCGGGCGACCGATGCCCTGCTCTTCGAGCGCCTTGACGAGCGACGCCTCCGTGTAGCGTGGCGGCGGCTCCGTGTGGTGCTGGCGTCCGTCCACGCTGCGACGATCCACGACTTCGCCTTCGGCAACGTCCGGAAGGCTCCCCTCAGCGTCTTCTTCGGGTTCTGTGTCGCTCGCGTCGGCGCCGTAGACAGCGAGGTGGCCGGCGAAGATCAGGTGCTGAGCGCCGGAGCGGAGGATGCCTCGAACGGTGGCCCCTTCGCGTGCCTCGATCTCCAGGCTGACGGTGCTGTAGCGGGCGTCGGTCATCTGGCTGGCCACGAAGCGCTGCCAGATGAGCGTGTAGACGCGCATCTGGTCAGCATTGAGCGTGCCGCGGAGCGACTCAGGAGCGCGCGAAGGATCAGTCGGGCGGATCGCCTCGTGGGCTTCCTGGGCGCCCTTGGTGCGCGTGCTGTAGACACGTTCCTTAGCGGGCACGTACTCCTTGCCCCAGCGCTCGCCGATGTAGGCACGGGCCACGCGTCGCGCCTCGGGGGAGACGTTGAGCGAGTCGGTACGCATGTATGTGATGAGGCCAGGCTGGCCGGCGATGCCCTCGTAGAGCTCCTGGGCGATGCCCATGGCGCGGCTGGCGCCCATGTTCAGACGGTTGTTGGCTGCCTGCTGGAAAGTGCTGGTGGTGAAGGCGGGCACCGGCGACCGTGACTTTTCGCCCTTCTTCACGGTAGTCACCCGGAACTCCGAGCGGTTCAATTGACCGACGAGTTCGTTTGCGACTGCTTCGGTTGCGATGGCCGGGCCGGCATCCTTGAACGGAGGCTTGAGCGCAGTGCCCTTCGCCATCGATGGGAAGCGGACCAGTTCAGCTTCGAACTCGCGGCTAGCGCGGGCGAGCTTTGCGTGGATTGACCAGTACTCGGTGGCGCGGAAGTTGGTAATCTCGCGCTCGCGCTTGACGATCAGTCCGAGCGCGACGCTCTGCACGCGGCCGGCGCTCGCGCCGCGACTGACTTTCTTCTGCACGAACCAGGTGAGCGGGAAGCCGATGAGTCGGTCGAGGACGCGTCGCGCCTGCTGTGCATCCACAAGGTCCTGGTCCAGTTTGCCGTGGCGGCTGTGCTCGTCGCCGGCAGCGGGGTTCATCGCCTCTTCGAACGCGCGCTCGATGGCGGGTTTGGTGATCTCGTGGAAGACGACGCGAGCGGTCTTCGCTTCCGGGATGCCGGCGGCCTCGCGGATGTGCCAGGCGATCGCCTCGCCCTCGCGGTCCGGGTCGGTGGAGAGGAACACGCGTTCGGCGTCCTTCGCTGCGGCGGCGATCTCGTTGATAATCGCCGATTTGTCGACGCCGCGCTTCTTGTCTTTGACGATGACGTACTTCGGGGTGAAGTCGAGCTGTTCGATGTTTTCGACGCCGTAGCCGTACGGCGGGAGGTCCCGCACATGGCCCACCGAGGCGATCACCAGGTAGTCATCGCCGAGGATGTTGCCGACAGTGCGCGCCTTGGTGGGGGACTCCACGATCACGAGGTTTCGCGCCTTCCGGTTTCGGCGAGGCGTGCTGACGGCGGGTGGCGCAGGCTTGGCAATTGGTCGCCGGGCGACGGGCCGTTTCGTCGCGGAGGCCGCAGCCTTGCGGACGGGCTTTGAGGTTGGTGCAGTGGTCAAAAGGTCTACCTTTGCCGGGGTTCCCGGCGAATCTTCACAAGAATTGGAGGGACTGAGGGGCCCGCTTCCTTATTTATGGCTAACAACACCGGCGCAGCTTGTCAAGCTTTCGAGTAAGACATTGGTCCGTTTTGGCGAATCAGGCCCTTCAGTTCCATGATCTGCAGCGTGCTACTGACCCTCGCGATTGGTTCGCCGGTGGCGCGGGCGATCTCGTCGATGTGAACCGCCTTGTCGCTCAGGTACGTCAGGAGTGACGCCTCGTCTGGCGTTGCGGTGGGCACTTCCCGGAGTGGTAACGCGGCGCTGGAGTTGCTGGTTAACGGCAGCTGTCCGCCGGCGCTAATCAGGTTCAGTTCTTCGCAGAGTTGTTCGGGGGTGACGACGATCCGCGCGGTGCTTTCACGGATGAGCTGGTTGGTTCCCTGGCTCTGGCGCGAGAAGATGCTGCCCGGGATTGCAAAGACGTCACGGCCCTGTTCGAATGCCCAGTTCGCGGTGTGGAGGGCGCCGCTGCCTTCGCCTGCTTCGACGATCAGTGCAGCCCGGGCGAGGCCAGAGACGATGCGATTGCGGCGCGGGAAATAGTCGCGACGGGCTGGGACGCCTACCGGGTATTCGCTGACCAGGCACCCGTGTTCGAGGATGCGTTCCGCGAGCCCGGCGTTTTCGCGGGGGTAGATCTGATCAATGCCGCCAGCCAGTGCGGCCACGGTGGGCGCGCCGTTTTCGAGCGCAACGCGGTGGGCGATGGCATCCACGCCGCGAGCGAGACCGCTAATGATCGCGACTCCGGCGCGGGCTAGCGCCTCACAGAAGTGCTCAGTTGCCTGGCGGCCATAGGGGGTGACGTGACGGGTGCCTACAACGGCGACGGCCTGGGGGAATTGCGGGTCAAGGGCTCCACGCACGAAAAGGACCGGTGGGCTCTGCGGGATCTCCTTGAGCGACTCAGGAAAGGCGCTATCGAGCCACGTCAACGCGCGGGCCTGGTGTTGGTGAAGGAGCTCCAGCTCGCGTTCGGGAGCGAAAGTGGCCCGGGCCTTCGTCATGGCGGCGACGTACTGCTGGTCCATGCCGATGCGCGCCAGTTCACCCGCGGGCACTTGCCAGGCCTCGCGAATGCCGCCGTAGCGCGAAAGGAGCAGGGAGAAATTGCTGCTCCCGAGCCCTGCACGGCGCAATGCAAGCCAGTAGGGGAGTTCTGGAGAGTCGCTCATCGTGGCGGAATCATACATGCGGGCGGTGTGCTGAGATCAGTGGGTGGCGGCGCGCTCCGGCTCATCCTCGTGAACGCGGGCGATTCGCAAGCGGCGGACGCGGCGCCCGGACATGCTGAGCACTCTCAGGTTGAGCCCGCCGACGGTAACTTCGTCGCCGACGCTGGGCAGGCGGCCGAGCTGGTGGATAAGGAAACCGCCGACGGTATCGAAATCATCGGAGTCCACCTCGTAGCCGAAGAGATCCCGGAGCGTGTCCGTGGTCATGCCGGCGTCGAGCACGACTTCGTCTTCCGAAAGGATCTCCATCGCCGGGCGTGCGACGTCGTATTCGTCCTCGATCTCGCCGACGATCTCTTCGAGCAGGTCTTCGATGGTGACAAGGCCGGCGGTGCCGCCGTACTCATCGACGACGATTGCCATGTGGCTGCGCGAACCTTGCATTTCCGTGAGCAACTGGTCCAGCCGCTTGGATTCCGGGATGAAGACAGCCTCGCGCAGCATGTCTGCGAGCTGGCGTTCGCGGCCTCCGTTGGCAACGGCGCGAAGCAGGTCCTTGGCGTAGATGATGCCCACAATGTCGTCGATGTTTTCGCGGTAGACGGGCACCCGGCTGAATCCACGTTCGTTCACGATCGTGGCCACGTCCATCACGCTGTCTTCAACGTCCGCGGCGGCGACGTCGATTCGTGGAACCATGATCTCCCGGGCCGTCTTGTCTTCAAGTGCGATGATCCCCCGGATCATGCGGCGCTCCTGCTCCTCAACGCCGCCCGATGCCTCTTCTCGTTCGACGAGCGAAAGGATGTCGCTGTTGCCGTCCGGGGTTACAGCGTCCAGCGACCGTGCGATGAGCCGGGCGGGCAGCGCGAGGATGAACGCGGGGACGGCGAAGATGAGGCCGGTGACCTGGACAACGCGGCTCATCTGGATCGCTGAATACTCGGGGCGGCGTGCCGCCATCAGGCCGACGGTCATCTGGATGATCGCTACCCAGACGCCTCCGGCCAGTCCCACACCGATCGCGCCCTTAAGCGGTTCGTAGCTGCGGACGCCAAGGAACGCAAACAGCGAGACAACGACTGCGGCGAAGAGCACACGGGCCGCCGTTAACGCCGCGAGGAGCTTCTGGGGATGATCCACGTCTGCCGTGATTCGACGTGCGCGGGGATCCCCGCGTGACGCGATTGCCTGGATGCGCACGTCGCTCGCCCGTTCCAGGGCGGTCTCAGCGGCTGCGACGGCTGCAAGGGGAAGGGAGGTGAGGAGGATCACGACGACAGCGAAGATCGTGGGGCCCTCCATTTCAGGCCTCGCTCGGCTTCGGGGGTAGCGCGCGGGCCGGGACTCCGGCAACTCGCGCGCCCGCCGGCACGTCCGTGGTCACGACGGAGCCGGCGGCCGTAAGGGCACCGGCTCCGACGACAATGGGAGCGACGAGCATCGTATCGCAGCCGATGAACGCGTCAGCGCCTATGGTCGTGCGGTGCTTGTTCTGGCCGTCGTAGTTGCAGGTGATCGTGCCCGCCGCGATGTTCGCGCGGTCGCCGACATCCGCGTCGCCGAGGTAGCTGAAGTGGTGCATCTTGACGCCCTGGCCGAGCACGGAGTTCTTCACTTCCGCGTAGTTCCCAAGGTAGCAGTCGTCACCGATGCGGGCGTTGCCACGGACGTGCGAGAAGGGACCGACGTTGACTCGGGCACCGATTGTCGAATCTTCCACGTTCGACGATTGCACCCGGCAGTCCGCGCCAATGTCGGCGTTGCGAAGGGTTGTCCCGGGGCCGATGACTGCTCCGGAGGCAACCGTGGTGGCGCCCTGGAGGTAGCAGTTGGGAAGGATTGTCACGTCCTGCTCAAGCTTCACGTCTGCGTCGATGTATGTGGTCGCCGGGTCCGTGATCGTCACGCCGTTGACCATGTGCTGGTCGAGTAGTCGCTCGCGGAGGATGCGCTCGGCGACGGCGAGGCCGCGGCGGTCATCGAAGTCGACAACCTCCGAGGGGTCAGCAATCACTGCGACAGCGGGATCGCCCAGGTCGGCGGCAGCCGAGATCAGGTGGGTCAGGTAGTACTCACCCTTCGGGCTCAGCGGCAGATTAGCGATGTTGCGCCACAGCCAGGCCGCATCGAACAGGTATTTGCCGGCGTTGACCTCCGCGGGGCCTTCCGGGCCAGTGTAGTCGGCCGCCTCAACGATCTGGGCAGCGCGGCCGTTGGAATCCCGGACAACGCGGCCCATCTTGCCCGCGTCGGGCGTGAGATAGGTGAGGAACGCGGCAGGTGCGTCGCCACGGCTGGCCGAAAGCGTGTTCAACACGTCTGTTGTGAGTAGAGGCGAATCGCCGTTCAGCACGAGCACTTCGTCACAGCCCTCCAACGCGGCGAAGCAGCGCCCGACCGCGTCTCCGGTGCCGAGAAGTTCCGTCTGTTCAACGAACTGGACATCCAGATTGGCGAACGCGGCGCGCACCAGATCCGCCTCGTGGCCAACGACGACGACCACGCGTTGCGGTGAGAGGCCGAGCGCAGCGCGATAGGCGTGGTGGACCATTGGCGTGCCGCAGACCGGGTGCAACACCTTCGGAAGCGCTGACTTCATGCGCGTGCCCTGCCCGGCGGCGAGCAGTATCACTCCCAGGGAGCGGCTCATGGCGCGGCACGCGCGCACTTCGTGCGCCGGGCGGCGAAATAGTCGGAAGCAGGCGGTGGACTGGGGGGTTCGAGATCTGTGCGCATAGAGGACGCAGAGCGTACGTCCGCCCTCATGCTAGGTAGCAGCGGAAAAGACTGTCAAGAGATGCTCGTCTCGACAGTTGTCCGGTGCGCTCCGTAGCATGCTTTCTAAGCTGTATGTCAAACCCACCACGGACCTCCGACGAAATCCGCAACGCCTTCCTGATGTTCTACCAGGAGCGTGGCCACGTGCTGCTGCCACCCTGGCCGCTTGTACCGATTGGCGACCCGACGTCGATGTTCACCAGCGCCGGCATGC
>JBDTVB010000047.1:0-8927 GCA_040007415.1 Anaerolineaceae bacterium | reverse complement strand
GTTCTTCGCTGACAATGCTGTCTACCACAACATGCCGGGGCCACCCGCGAGCGGACGGGACGCGGTTCGCAAGACGATCGAACGGTTCCTGAATGGCTGGCAAAAGACCGACTGGGAGGTCGTCAACATCGCCGCCGCTGGTGACGTCGTCTTCGCCGAGCGCGTGGACCGCACGACCGTCGCTGGGGGAAAGAATATCGACCTGCCCGTGGTGGGCGTCTTCGAGACTGTGGACGAGAAGATCGCCGCCTGGCGCGACTACTTCGACCTCGCCACCTACACGCGGGCCATGGCCTGACTCAGCCTGGCAACCGTTGGTGCTAAGGTGAACCTACGGCCGCATGTCAGCCTTCGTGCCGACCTGAAGCGTCCTGATGTTCCTCACCGATCGTTCGGCGGCGGACGAAAGCTCAAGGGTGCGGCAACTCACGCGATCAGTAGCCCCGATGTTCGCGTCCAAGCTCCCGTGGAGTCGGCGTAACTTCTGCCGATTTGGGCGGTCGCTTCCGACTCTTTGGCTTAGCAACTTGACCGGGCTGCTCCGCGACGGGTACCGGAAGGACTACGCGCAGATCACTCTCTGCTGGGTCCAAGGTTTCCGCGCCTTCGGTAAGCGCCTCTTCGATGCGCTTCTTGATGTTCATTCGTTGCCTCCAGTGACGAACCGGCCGCCGGTCGTCGCCGCATCATGGTAGCAGTGCCCGCACTCCGGATGAACGTGCAAACGGTCACGGCTTTGGGTCCGAACGGACCCGTGTAGTCCTCGGATTGAGGAATCCTCTGAGCGTTTACGGCGACCACATGGCCACCGCAACAGCGCTTCTGGGGGTGCAGCGCCTCATCGCCGATCCCGACCGCCCGCTGGGCGACCATCGTGACGACCTGGCGCAGACTGTAGGATTGGCTCATGCCTGAGCTGCCGAACCCATGGCTCTCGACTCGCACGCGCGACGGTGAAACCTACGATGCGGTCTATGAACAGCGCTCGGCCGCAGGCGAGGACGTCCATGGCGAGGCGAACTTCCTGGGCCGATACGCACTGAGGTCGGTCCTGGATGCGGGCTGCGGCACTGGCCGGGTGACTCGCGAGCTCGCTGCTCGCGGGCTCGACGTTGTTGGGGTCGACCTCGACCCTGTGATGCTGGCGACCGGCATGCGCAAGGCTCCGCAGGTGAACTGGCTTGTCGCCGACCTCGAAACGGTCGACCTCGGGCGCACCTTCGATGCGGTCCTCATGGCCGGCAACGTGATGATCTTCCTCACGCCCGGGAGCGAGGGGCGCGTGCTCGCGAACTTGGCCCGGCACCTCGCGCCCGGTGGCCTGGTGATCGCTGGCTCTCAGATCAGGCCGTCCCGGCTCACGCTTCGGGACTACGACGCGCTGGCGACTGCTGCTCACCTCGAACTCGTCGAGCGCTTCGCGACCTGGGATGCTGATGCTTGGGTTGATGGCGGTGGTTACGCCGTTTCCGTGCATCGGCTCGTGGGCGTAACGGCGACTTAGCAACTTCGCCCCCGCCCAAAGAGGAGGGGCCTGCCGGGAAACAGCAGACCCCTGGGTGTGTTGGCGGGAGGCGCCTCTACCCTTGTAGATTCGGCACAATCTACCGATGAGAGCAGGGCTGCGCGGTACCCGGCCAGGCAGTCCCTACACGCCGAAGGGGCGCCGATCCGTCGGCGCCCCTTCTCGATGGTTGCTGGCCGTGCGAACTACTTGCGGCGTGAGCCTGAGAGTCCAAGGACGGCGAATCCGGACGCGGTCACGACAAGCGCGATCAACGCCAGGAATAGGTTGACGTGCAACCCACTTCCACTATCAGGGCCCGTTCCCGTAGACGGCAGAACCGGAGTAGGGAGGACCGCTGGCTTGGTTGGCGTCGCGGTCGGCGCTATCGGTGTGGCGGACGCAGCGGGCGTTGGCGTTGCGGTTGGCGGATTCGGCCGCGGTGTGGGCGCTGGCCCAATCTGGAAGCGCGTCGAAGCGTGGACGCATGTCCGGTTATCCTGCGCCGCAAGGATGTAGTACGAACCATCCGGGGCGGTCGGCACGGTGAACGTCAGATACGCCTCGCCGTTTGCGTCCGTCTTCCCCCTTGCGACTACCGGGTCGCCGGCCACGCGGAAGATCGCGTTGACATCCTGGTTTGGCAGGAAGTTGTAGACGTGGATAGTGGCGCTGCTGCCTGAAGGTCCAAGGTTTGGCGTCACTGAAACCGAAGGCTCATGGCCAAGTTGCTGCGCCGAGACCTGTGGCTCCTGCGTAGAACACGGCTCCGGGGTGGCGGCGTACGCCGTGCCGGTGGGCCCGCTCCCCTGCGCCAGCGCAACCGCACCGAAGAACGCGAGGAATACCGCGCCTGTCGCGAGCAGTCCCTTTGCCCAGTGCGAAGTTCGTTGGGCGGTTCGCCCAAGCTTCCGAAAATTGGCTCCCATGCTCTCTCCTTCACGTTGCCACTGACTTGCCGTCCCACGCGTTGGCCTCGCGAAGAACCTGACTAGCCGCCCCGCGTCTCTGTCTCGGGCCGGAATCTTATCAAATCTTAACATGCCGGTGCAAGCTTATGACATCGGGGGTTGCCCTTACGTTTGGGGCGGCCGCATGCCCCTACGTCCGGCCCGTATGCCAGTCGAACTGCTGCGGCTTTCGCTGTGCGCGTGGGTCTATCAGAATGTGCACCAGCGCCGGGCCGCTGCGCTCATTCGCCGCCTTCAACGCAGGGAGCAACTCTTCCGAACGTTCGACGAAATAGCCGCGCCCGCCAAAAGCCTCCATCACTTTTTCGTAGCGCGCGCCGGGCAAGAGCACGAATGGTGGTGGCGCCACGCCGGGGCGAATTTCGCTCACCCCTCCGCCAATCCCGTTGTTGTTGATGACGACGATCGTGATCGGCAACTCGTAACGGCACATGGTCTCGACTTCCATGCCGCTGAAACCGAAGGCGGCATCGCCCTCGACGGCCACAATGCGCTTGCCAGGATTAGACACCGCCGCCGCAATCGCGAAGCCCATGCCCACGCCCATCGTCCCGTAGGTGCCGGCGTCCAGGCGCGTGCGCGCCTCGAAGTTCGGGAGAATAGCGCGGCCGATGTCCATCGTGTTCGCGCCTTCACTGACAATGATGGTGTCCCGCGGCAGCGTGTCGCGGACATCCTTGAGCACACGCTGGTAGTTCAATGGCGGGCCGTCTTCAGCCATCATTCGTGCCGTGACGGCCTCGTTCTCGGCGGCCGCGTTCGCGATCCCTGTCCGCCAGGTCGTCTCCGCCGGGTACTGCCAGGGGTCCGCCTCCAGCAGCCGGTTCAGCTGCCCCATCACCGCCTTGCCATCGCCCACGAGTGCCACCTCGGCCGTCACGTTCTTGCTCATCTCCTCCGGAGCGATGTCGAGCTGGATCACTCGTACATCCGGGCGGAATCGTGGGGGCAGGCCGAAATGTAAAATCCAGTTGAAGCGCGCGCCGAGCAAGACAACGAGATCTGCGTTCTGCAGGGCAAACGTCCGTGCCGCGGCTACGGAGAGCGGATGGTCGTCCGGGATGACTCCCTTTCCCATCGGCGTCGCCAGGTAAGGCACCTGTGTGCGCTCAATGAACTCTCGCGTTTCGTCCTCCGCCCGCGCCCAGGCAAGCCCTTTACCTACGATGACGAGCGGATTCGATGCCGACTTGAGGGCGCTGAGCGCCGCCTGCACCGATTCTGCCGGAGCCAGCGTCCGGGGCGGGTCACCGACGGTGGGTGCGAGACGAATGTCCGCTTCGTCGATCGCCGCGGTCAGAACGTCGTCGGGGGCGTCGAGGTACGAAGCGCCCGGACGCCCGACGAGCGCGTGGCGCACCGCCTGCTCCACGTAGAACGGGATGCGCTCGGGGCTTTCGATGGCGTGCGCGTACTTGCAGAACTGGCGGACGGCGTCGACCTGGTTCTCTTCCTGGAACGCGCCGCGTCCATTCTGGTAAACCGCCGAGGCCCCGCCGATCAGGATCATCGGCCAGCAGTTCTGCTGCGCGTTGGCGAGCCCGGCAATGGCATGGATTACTCCTGGCCCCGAGACAACCGTGCAGCCCTGCGGCCGCCCTGTCAGGTAGCCCGCCGCCTGCGCCGCATAGGACGCAGCCTGTTCGTTGCGCATGCCGATGTACGTAATCCCGGCCTTCTGCGCTTGGGAGGCGAAGGCCGTGATCGGAAAGCCGACGACCCCAAACAGGTAGTCAACGCCTTGCTGTTTCAGGCACCGTGCCAAGAGCGCTGCGCCCGTAGTTGTCTGTGCTTCTGCCATGGTGTTGCTCCTTATCGATCGCGAATGGGTGACGCTGCTCGTGTTCTTCTCAAGCGATCGCGCCGGCCGCGCGAAGGGCCTCGATGGCGTCCTCGCTCATTCCGAGTTCGGTGGCTAGGACAGTGCTGGTATCCGCCCCCAGCAGTGGCGCCGCCCGCAGCGGCACCTCTGAACGAGACATCCGTAACGGCGAACGCATCAGCGTGATGGTCCCTTCGACGGGGTGGGCCACCTCGTCGATGAAGCCCCGTGCCCGCAGGTGTGGGTCGTGGAGCACCTCCATCGTGTCGTAGATCGCACTCGCAGCTACGCCGCCCTCACATAGGATGCGCATCGCTTCGAACTTCGTCTGCCTCCGCGTCCAGGTCGCGATCTCCGCGTCCAGTTCATCTGCATGGGCGATTCGCAACCGCCCTGAAGTGAAGCGCGGGTCGGTAAGGAGATCGGTGCGCTCGATCGTCACGCACAGGCGGTCCCACATCCGCGTGTCCGAAATGAGCATGTAGACGTAATCGTTCGCCCCGCCGGGAGCGCAGGCATACATCCCCGTCGGCGCGCCACCGCGATGCCCCTTGCGCTTTACCGCTTCGCGCCCCCACTGCGTGACGCCGGTCGTGCGCATGAACATCGTCATCACTTCCTGCATGGAGATTTCGATGAACTGGCCCTCGCCCGTGCGCATCTTCTGCGCCCACGCGGCGGTAATCGCGAGCGCAGTCTGCATGCCCGTCCCGCTGTCTGCCATCGTCGGCCCCGGCTTCACCGGCGGCCCATCCGCTTCGCCCGTGATCGAAAACGCCCCTGAAGCTGCCTGCGCGAGCGAGTCGAAGCACTTCCAGTTCGCGTACGGTCCGTCCAATCCGTAACCCTTGATCCTTGCGTAGATGATCCCGTGGTTGAGCGCCGCCATCACCTCGTAGCCGATGTTCAACTGTTCGATCACGCCCGGGCCGAAGTTCTCTACGAAGACGTCAAACCGCGGCACCAGGTCCAGCAACACCCGGCGCCCCGCGGCGCTCTTCAGATCCAGCACAATGCTCCGCTTATTGCTGTTGTAGTTCAGGAAGTACTGCGAATCCTCATCGCCCAGGGCAAACGCCCGCCGGCCAGGGTCGCCCTGCGGGGACTCGATCTTGACGACGTCCGCGCCCAGCCATGCCAGCATCTGGGTGGCGGATGTGCCGGCCTCGTACTGGGTCATGTCTAGGATGCGCAGGCCTTCGAGCGCGGTGCTCATCGTTGCCACCAATCGTCCCGGATTCCGCTGCATCCTACAGGTTCCCGGCGGCCGCCGGGTGACCCACCAGGAGCTGTCGGAGGGCACCGTGCCGTCACCTCCTCGCCAGGCGCCGCCCAGCCCGGCCCAGCTATAGTGAGGTGGTGAGTGATTCGCGCGGCGACTCGTCGTCCCCCTTCTCGGTGCTTCGCCATTCCCAGTACCGCCTCCTCTTCATGGGCTCCGCGCTGGCGATGCTGGCGTTCGGGATGATGAACGTGGTCCAGGGAGTTGTCGCCTTCCACCTGACGGGCAAAAACAGCGCCGTCGGCTTCGTCTCCCTCGGCCAGGGGCTTGCGATGCTCTTCCTCAGCCCGGTCGGCGGCGCTTTGAGTGACCGCGTCTCAAAGCGTAGGCTCCTGCTGCTCGCCCAGGGCTCGATCGGCGTGATGTTCGCCGCAATAGCTACGCTCATATTCACCGGCGCGCTGACGATCTGGATCCTCGCGTTCTGCACGCTGATTCTCGGCTGCATGTTTGCGATGATGGGCCCCACCCGGCAGGCGTGGATCGGCGATCTCCTCCACGGGCCGGAACTTGCCCACGGCGTGGCCCTCCAACAATTGATGATGAACGCAACCAGGATCGTCGGGCCGTTGCTCGCGGGCGCGCTGCTCGCTGTCGGTTTCATCGGCACTGGAGGGGTCTACGTGGCAATGGCCGTCACGTTTGCCCTGGTCGTCTCGGTGCTCTCGCTCATGCAGCCCACTCCTCCCACCCCGAAATCGGTTCCCACATCGATCGTCGGCGATCTTCGCGAAGGCTTGCGCTACATCGCCTCCAACCCGGAGGTGCGATTGCTCACATTCGTCTTCGGCGGCGTCGTGCTGAGTGGGTTTTCGTATCAGACGGTGATGCCCGGGTTCCTTGAAAACGAACTGCACCATCCAGCGAGCCAACTTGGGCTGCTCTATGGCACCACCGCCGTAGGCGGAATCATAACGACGTTCCTTGTCGCCACTCACCAGCCCACCAAACCCGAAATGCTGATGCTCGCGTTCGGTGGAGCGCTCTCTGGCGCGCTGCTTCTGCTCTCCGTCTCACCGTCGTTCGCCGTTGCCCTCCTCGTCGCCTCGCTCGTCGGGGCGTCGTCGAGCGGTTTCCAGATGCTCAACAATGTGACGCTGATGCAACGCACATCGCCCCAATTCTTCGGCCGCGTCATGGCCGTCACTATGATGGCTTTTGGCCTCAATGCAATCGTCGCCTACCCGGTGGGCGCAATCGCCGACCAGGTTGGTGAACGTCCGACGCTTGCTGGCATCGCGGCAACTACCCTGGTTGTCGTTCTCGGCGGCCTGCTGGCTCGAACACGAATCGCCGTTAGCGCGCCAACGCTGAGCCCCTCCGAGCAGTAGCCCCGGCGTAATTTCGGCGCGCTCACGACTCGTACTGGAACCATTCCGAGCGACTGGACGTTGAAACTACCATGGTGAAGTCAATCGCACCGGCACTTACCTTCGCGCTCTTCCTCGCTATCGCGAGCGCCTGTTCGGATCGGGATTCGGCCCCAAGCGCTGATCGCATGATCGTGGACGCCCCGATCGAAGCGATCGACATCCTCGTCCGCGAAAGCTCTCCCCCGGGCTACACCGTCCACATCACCTCCGGCCTCCCGTCAGGCTGCGCAAGGTTCAACCTCGCCGAAGTCCTCGAACGCAACGGCGCCACCATCGTCATCCGCGTCACCAACACTTTGCCTACGGGGAAAGACATCGCCTGCACCGCCATCTACGGCTACCACGAAACGAACCTCGACCTGGGCCAGGATTTTAAGCCGGGTCAGGTCTACACGGTCAAGGTCAACGACAAGGCGAAGACATTCACGGCGCAGTAGGAGCTGGTACGCGCAAGTTGAGAGTAGCCTGCCTTCAGCCCGTCAGAGAGTCAGGAGCGGCCTGCTTGACCCCACGGGGTAGACTCCAGCGAGAGGTGTCCGAAGCGAGAGGTGTCCGATGGGTGAGAAGGAAACGGCGGCCGATTCAGGCGCGAAACTGGCCGACCCGCGCGAGGTCGGCGAGAGCAACCAGGTGGCGACGACCGGCGGCATTGCCGGTACAACTGGCGATTCGCCCGGCGACGAACCTCCCGGATCTGGCGCCTCGCCTGCCAGCATGCATTCGAATCCGGCGTATCAAACACCCGGCATGGCCGGAGAGATGCCCGCCATCTGAGCATCCAGCGTTGCGCATGTGGTGAGAGCGGTCGAACTCCGCGGTTGGCAAGAAGGAGGCAAAGTGGAGGACCGACGCCATTCGAGTTCGCGGCCGCGATTGACCAGTGCCTGTCTCGATTGCGCTGACGCGGAAGAGTTGGCCGAGTTCTACAGTCGCCTGCTTGGTTGGGAAGTTGTGGCTCGCGACACGACGGCTACCCGCAAAGGTGGTGCTGGCTGGGTGTTGATCCGCGACCCCGCCGAGGCGTCGCACTGTCATTCCAGGCGGAAGACTGGTATCAGCCGCCCGTCTGGCCAGAGGAGCATGACGCTCTGACCAAGATGCTGCACCTGGACTTCGAAGTCGCTGACGTGGAGGCTGCGGTGGCGCATGCGGTGGCGGCAGGGGCAAGAGTCGCGCCGCACCAGCCGGCGGACCGGGCGAAGGACGAACTCCGGGTGATGCTTGACCCCGCGGGTCATCCCTTCTGCCTCAGCCGATGAACTGAGAACCGGGGCATAGCACCCCGCTCGTGGCCAGAGCAAGTGCGCCGTTCGGCCGCCGCAATGGCGTGCGGTCTTCGACGTTAGTCCGCGCGGCAAGTCCGGACGGCGATTCGTCCCGAAATGTGTTGACGGGCGCGCAGTCCAGGCATATATTGCACCAGATGGTTAATTAACCACAGGGTTCAGTAGGAGGCATCATCGACCAGCTCAGCGCGACGTTCGCGTCGCTGTCGGACCCCACCCGCCGTGCGATCCTCGAACGACTGGCCCATGGCGAGGCTTCGGTGACGGAACTCGCGGAGCCGTTCGCGATGAGTCTCCCCGCGGTCTCCAAGCATCTGAAGGTGCTCGAGCGCGCGGGGTTGATCACGCGCAGCCGCGAGCGGCAGCGGCGCCCATGCCGGCTGAACGCAGAACGGCTCCAGGACATCGCGGACTGGCTGAATCGCTACCGCCGCTTTTGGGAAGACCGCTTCGAGCGGCTCGACGACTACCTGCAGGAGATGCAGACCAACGATGAGGAGCACCCACATTGACGACGCAGGAAAAAACGACCGTGACGCTGGAGGGTGACCGCGGACTTCTCGTGGAACGCACTTTCGCCGCGCCGCGCGAGCTTGTCTTCAAGGCATGGACTGACCCGGAGGCAATCAAGCGGTGGTGGGGTCCGCGCCCGTTCCCAACCACCTACTGCACCCTGGACGCGCGAGTAG
>JBDTVB010000046.1:0-8984 GCA_040007415.1 Anaerolineaceae bacterium | reverse complement strand
CTGGACGACCCGCGGTTCTGCGACGCGCGCGAACGCCACGACAATCGCACCGAACTGATCGCAGAAATGGATTCCCTCTTCCTCGAGCGCGACCAGATGGATTGGGTTGAGTTCCTTTGCGCGCGTGGTCTGCCGGTGGCGCCCGTGCAGGATTACGGGCAGGTAGCGGATGATCCCCAGGTGACGGCCAACAACTACATTGTCCCGTTCGAACTGCCAGATGGCACTCCCAGCCGGATGGTTGGACCGGCGGTGCAGCTTGAGCGGAGCCCGGGGACTATTCGGCACCGCGCTCCCGAGTTCGGCGAGCATACCGAAGAGGTACTCCTCGAGTTTGGCTTCGGTTGGGACGACATTTCGCGCCTGCACGCCGCCGGGGCGATCGGGCCTCGCTGAGTAGAAGCAGGGCAAAAGGACCGATTCGCTCGACGTTGCTTGAGACTTCTCACCGAGTAGAGTAGGATAGGGGGGTACCCTAAGGAGGTCGCGATTGACTCCGGAGACCCGCCGCCTCTCGCTGCGCCGCATGAAGATCATCGTCGGCCAGGTCAACGCCTTGGAGAAGCAGTTGGAGGATGACCGTTACTGCATGGACATCCTCGATCTGTCGCTTTCCATCCAGCGGGCGCTGCGCAGCCTCGATGGCCTGGTCATCGAAGGTCACCTGCGCACCCACGTGGTAGAACAGATGACTGGTGGCGAGACGGATCGGGCGGTTGGCGAGCTCCTGCGGCTGTACAAGATCCAGGGTCCGGCGGATGCCTGACCCCAGCCCACTCAACGAAAGGGACCGAAATCCATGAACAAGACAATCGAACTCGAAATCACCGGCATGACTTGTGATCACTGCGTCCACGCGATCACTACTGCCGTCAAGGATGTTGCGGGCGTCACGGACGCTGACGTGAGCCTTGAGGGCAAGTCGGCCGTCGTCCACGGAGACGCATTCGACGTGCAGAAGATTCTCGACGCGATCGAAGAAGAGGGCTACTCAGCCGCCCTGAAGTAGCGCTGCCCAAGACCTCCGGGGAGACTCAGATGACTACCAAAGAACGTGCGGTGACACTCGATATCACCGGAATGACGTGTGCTTCCTGCGTGCGGAGGGTAGAGCGCGCCTTGAGCAAGGTCCCGGGCGTGGAAACGGCGAGCGTTAACTTCGCCGCCGAAACCGCCCGAGTGACCCTCGGCGAAGGCGTGGAGCTCGGACAGCTCACCGCCGCCGTCGGGAAGGCAGGGTACGTCGCCGTGGAGTCTTCGCCGGGAGTCGACCGCACATCCGAGCGGGCGGACCACGCGAGGAAGACGCTTTACACGCTCATCCTGGGCTCCATTCTCGCGATCCCAACGGTGGTGCTCGCGATGGCGATGGACATCGCTGACCTGGCGCTGTTCGGCGACCATACCTTTACGGGACGGCTGCTTCTGGCACTCGCGACGCCAGTTCAGGTTGGTCTGGGCTGGCGCTTCTACCGGGGCAGCTACACCAGCCTGCGCCATCTCAACCCGAACATGGATGTACTCGTGGCCCTGGGTACCTCGGTTGCGTATGCGTTCAGTGCGTGGGTGGTGCTCGCGAGCCAGCCCTATCACATGTTTTTCGACGTTAGCTCTGGCGTGCTCGTCTTCATCACCATGGGCAAGTACTTCGAAGAGCGCTCAAAGGGCGCCGCATCGAGTGCGATTCGTGCGCTCCTTGGGCTTTCGGCCAAGACCGCGAACGTAGTGCGGGACGGCGTCGAGACCGAAGTGCCCGTGGAAAGCCTGGTGGTGGGCGACACATTTGTTGTTCGGCCTGGCGCGCAGGTGGCGGTTGACGGTGTCATCCGTGACGGCCACAGCACGATCGATGAGGCGATGATCACCGGCGAGTCCATCCCGGTGGAGCGCAAGGTCGGAGACCGTGTCATTGGTGGGACCGTGAACCAGAGCGGCGTCGTGCGTGTGGAGGCGACGGCGGTGGGCGAGCAGACGGCACTCCGCCGCATGGCCCGCATGGTGGAGGAAGCGCAGGGGTCCAAGGCGCCGATACAGAAGCTGGTTGACCAGGTTGCCGCGGTCTTCGTGCCGGGTGTCATCGTTTTGGCCCTGGGTGTCTTCGTGGGCTGGGGACTGTTCGGCGCTTCCTGGATCGACGCGATGGTCTACGCGGTTGCGGTGCTTGTTATCGCCTGCCCGTGCGCCCTTGGGCTGGCAACGCCGACTGCGATCATGGTTGGCACTGGCATCGGCGCGGAACGCGGGGTGCTGATCAAGAACGCTGAAGTTCTGCAGCGGGCCAAGTCGCTTGACGCCATCATCCTCGACAAGACCGGCACCCTCACCGAAGGACGGCCGCAGATCACGGACATCGTCCCGATCAACGGGCTTTCCCGGGGCGAACTCCTGCGATTGGTGGCCGCGGCGGAATCAGGGAGCGAACACCCGCTCAGCCGGGCCATTGTTGACGCCGCGGTCGATGAGTCAATCGTTTTGCCCGAGGTCAGCAATTTCGAAGCCTTCACCGCGCGCGGCGTTCGGGCGAGCGTTGAAGGACGGGTCGTTATGGCGGGTAACCGCCGGATGTACACGGAAGCGGGGATGGCGATCCCATTGGCCGCTCTGTCGGCAGTCGACCTGCTCGAAAACCGCGGACGGACGGTGGTGATTGCCGCCATTGATGGTGAGGTAGTTGGAGTACTGGCTATTGCCGACGAGTTGAAACAAAACGCTGGTCGCGCTGTCGCGGCACTCCAGCGGTTGGGGCTCCGCGTAATCATGATGACCGGCGACAACGCACTTGCGGCGGCGGATGTTGCGCGAGGGGCCGGTATCACGGAGTTCCGAGCCGGCGCGACGCCCGAGGAGAAGCTGTTGCTGGTTAGGCAGCTTCAATCCGAAGGCTTACAGGTGGCGATGGTGGGCGACGGCGTGAACGATGCCCCAGCGTTGGCGCAGGCGGACGTTGGCATTGCGATGAGCACCGGCACCGATGTGGCAATCGAAGCAGGGGACATTACCCTGCTGAGCGGGGACGTCTCGAAGATCGCGGAAGCGATCGGGCTGAGCCGCAGCACGCTCTCCACGATTCGCCAGAATCTCGTGTGGGCGTTCGGCTACAACGTTGTCGCCATCCCAATCGCCGCAGCGGGTTTGCTCAACCCAATCGTCGCTGGCGCTGCCATGGCGTTCAGCTCCGTGAGCGTGATGGCGAACAGCCTACGGCTGCGGAGTAAGGCAAGGGGCATCGCCGAGGCGAGCGGCAACAGCTACGCCGGCCCGCGCCAGAATTTCGTCTCGGCCAATCGCGGACCGCTCTTTGCCATGACGTTGGCGGCGTTGGTCCTTATGCTTCCGCTGTTCGTCTTCAGCGGTATCGATCGGGGATGGTTCTCTCAGGGCACCGGTCTCGGACCGCGAGAAGTCCGCATCGAGCTGACGAACGCCAAGGTCACTCCCTCATCGTCGTCGATTACAGCTGGCCAGGTGACCTTTAAAGTCGCCCATCCAACCGGCGGCGACGACCGTGAGGCTGGTGCAACCGGTGAACTGTACAGCCTGGTCGTCGTACGCAAGAACGCGGACGGTTCTCGGGATTTCGTTGGGCGGACTCCGCACCTTGCTATGGGTGGGAGAATGGACCTCGTACTTACGCTCGAGCGTGGGGATTATGAATTGCAAGTTGATGTAGTAAAGATCGTGGATGGACGCACTGTAAGTCCCACGACAGAAGTGCTGAGCGCTATCTTCACCGTTCTGTAGGATTAGAGATAACGCCACAGCCTCAGAGCGTTGCCGTTGACCCCAACGTCTTCGTTGTCTCGAGCAGAAAGGCGGCGTCAGTCGATCGAGAAGTACACCACATTGTCCAGCATCCAAGTATTGATGCTTCTGTTCGTTCGCCTGGCGGCGCGACTGATGCGAAGCGATAACCCGCGAGCGGTCTCGCCCTGAGAAGGTGTGAGTTTGCCTACCTTGCCGGGTGGCACCCCTTCGACGTACTTCTCGTATTCGCGCATTCGTGATGCCAATCGGCCAGTCTGGCGGCTTGGGCGAGGTGCGTCGGATTCCTTGATGACGGTGAATTGTGCCATTGGATTGCTGTTCCCTCTTCGAAATCTGTCTGGAACGTGCCAGTCCGCACCGCATTCACGTGCCTAAGCATCACGATACGCGACATCTTCGGTGCTTTCCAGTAGAGAGGTTGGAAGACAGTAAAGGCGCGCGAGCGACGCCTTAGCGCCGTTCTTCCAGGCTCGCGACACTCACGCGAATTGATTCGAGGAACGCCTGTAGCTGGTGTTCCAGTCGCCTCAAGACTTCCAGGGCGTACTCGTCCGCATCGTCCAGCTGTTTGCTGGCCGCCTCAGCAGCCTCACTCATGTGCGCCGCCGAAGTCGCGTCAGCGTCAGCGATTGCTTGCCGCGCCCGCGCCTCAGCATCGACCAGCATCGCCTGGCTCCGTTCGCGGGCTTCGCGAACGACCGACGTTTCGTCAATTCGACGAACGCGCTCGGCCTCCGCCTTCTGGAGCGTTTGGTCGGCTGTGTGGTGGGATTCGGAAAGAATCTGGTCGCGGGTCTCAAGGATCTGCTGGGCCTGTTTCAGATCAACTGGCACCGCCAGCCGCATTTGGTCGATGACGTCCAGCATGCGCTTGCGGTCCATGACCAGGTTTCCACCGACAGGCAGTCGCCTGGCCTGAACGACCAGCTCTTCGAGGCTATCGATGAGGTCGAGGATCTCCACGGTTGGCTACAGCGCTTTTTCTGCGAGACCGAGCTTTTCGCGCAGGGCGGTCCGCACGTGCGGGGGAACGAGGTCAGCGACGTCGTATCCCAGCTTCGAAACTTCACGAATGCGGCTCGCACTGATGTAGAGAAAGTCCTGGTTGGCCATCAGATAGACAGATTCAAGATGCGGAGCCATCTTGCGATTCATGAGCGCCATGTCGAATTCGGCTTCGAAGTCACTCACGGCGCGGATTCCGCGAACTAGCGCGACGGCACCTTTTCGGCGGGCGAACTCCACGGTCATTTCGTCGAACGGTTCGACCTCAACCTGGGGGAGATCTTCGACTGCCTTGCCGAACATTGCCACCCGTTCTTCCCAGGTGAACATGGACGATTTCTCGCGGCCTTTGACAACGGCAACGATGACCCGGTCAAAGAGATGGGTCATGCGGGTGACAAGATCGAGGTGTCCATTTGTCACAGGGTCAAAACCGCCTGGAAAGACAGCGATCCTCATTTTTCCTCCTCGGCGGCGTAGAGCGCGATGGCGCTATCGCCGTAGACCCGCCGCTCCGCGAGATGCAGGCCCGCCGGACGTTCCGGCGGATTGTAGCGGCTTCCATGCTCGTAGACGATGGTACCTCCCGCCAGGAGCCGTGGCGCCAACAGGCCGAGCGTTTCTTCGGCCGTCTCCAGCGAGTACGGAGGGTCCATCAGGATGAGGTCGAAGGCGGTTTGAAGCCTGGAGATGGCGGATGGCAGCCTGCCCCGGAGAACCTCTGCGCGGTCGTTAAAGCCGGCGCGCGAGAGGCTCTGGAGGATAGCGTGACAGGCCGCGGGCTCGGCCTCGATGAACACTGCGCGAGCAGCGCCGCGACTCAGTGCTTCAATGCCGAGAGCTCCTGTTCCCGCATAGAGATCAAGGACGAGGGCACCCTCCACCCGGTCGCCGATGATGTTGAAGATTGCCTCCCGGAGCATTCCTGAAGTGGGACGCAGACGTACGCCGCGTGGTTCTGTGAGGGGGAGCCCGCGTGCAGTCCCGCCGGCGACGCGCAACCGCGTGCTTGCCACCTATCTCACCGGGGTCGCGCCAGCCGGCGGCGTGCCTGTCGTTGGAGTCTTGGCATCGCGCGCTTTCACGTTGACGTCGGCCTTGTTTTCGAACCGTGCTACGCCGTCGCTAAGCCGGAGGAAGATGGTGTACGTTCCGGCCTCAGCGGGCGTGACCCAGTGCGCGAAGCCCTTGCCGGTATCCTCCAGCGAGCCTTTGCTCGCTCGCCACACGGGTTGGAGGTCCTCCGGGTTGGGCTGTAGAAGCTGAGGAAGGCCGGTGGTCACATAAGTCACGACCGCCGGCCAGATGTTCCCCAGGAACGGGTTGTCACTCGCATCTTCCACCGCCACTCCGCCGAGCTTGGCATCGGTGATGAATTCGAGCTTGAAGCCCACGCTAAAGACGTTCTCCAGCCAGACTGTGCGGGCGCCGGCGCCGCTAGACTCCTTGTAGGTGAACGCTACGCAAGCGACGTCTGGCGCCCAGCGAATACCGCTGAGGTTTTCGGTGCGATCAATGTTCACACCGTAGACGTCCACATTGCTGCTAGTCTCCACGCTGTCGCCGCGGATCGCCAGTCTGGTCGCAAGGCTCATCGCGTCCGTAATTCGCATTGTGGTCAGGCCGCCCGAGCCCTTCTCGGTCGCGTAGGGGCTCACCGTCAATACGAGCTTGGCGGGCGGAATGATTGCCGTGAGGTGTTGAAGGATCAAAGGCAGCGACAGTCGATAGGTGTCTTGGTCGCGGTAAGGCGTCAACTTGATGAGATCTGCTGTCCTGCCTAGTTCCGCGTAGTCGTAGCCGCCTTCGTCGATGCGGTCAGCAACCCTGAGGGGCATCGGGAGGGTGAGCGTGAGCCGCTTGTTCTGAGCGTGAAGCGAGGCTCCAAGCTCGCCCACGAAGAGCGAGTAGGAGTTACGATCGTTGACCGTCAGGTCGAGGTACGCGATGTCGATACCCTTCAGGTTGCCGTCCGCCACAATCTTCGTGATCTGCTGTACGTGATTTGTGCGGCTCTGCGCGTTCGCGAGGATGCCCTGGACGACCGCAACGGCGCCTTTCGTCCCGGCATTGGCGGCAACAACGGGGTACCAATCGTAGGCCCCATCAGGCTTCAGTTTACTGACTTCGCCGGCAACGCCACCGTCCGCCGCGGGCGCGAAATCGAGCGTGTGAACAAGCGTGACTCGGCCAGCCGCCTCCGGATGGAGACTGGCGTTGTGCCCAAGGTAGGCCACGACTTGCCCGCCCGGGCTGCTGCGGCGGAGGACGGCCATGAGTTTGGGAGCATCAGTCAACGTCGCTGAAACCTGTTTACCGGTGCCATCGAGAACGGCGGCCGTGATTGGCTCCCATGACTTTGTATCTTCGATGTAGCGGTAGAAGCTCAGGCTACTGCTGTCGTTGGTCGGCTTGGTCAGAGGCAGCAGTACGCGGAGGTCGAACGCCGTTCCGGCTTGGGGCGTGGCGGTCGCCTTGGCTGAGTACTCATAGACCCGCGTGACCAACTCATACCCGTCTGGTGCTGGGATCGATTTGCTTGTTGCGCAGTAGGCCTTGGTGCAATCCTCGCCGCCGCACGCTTTCGAAAAGAGGAACCAGCCTAAGGCCAACACGCCCAGGACGATCAATACAAGGGTGAGCAGTTGCCGATAGCCACCACCGCCGCGGGCCTCGTAGATGCCTCGTGAGCTCTTTCCCCACGGGAGCTGGCCCCCAGGACGGGTCATCCGGTGATCGTCGCCTTTGTTCTCACTGTGTCACTAACCACGCCGTGCAAGTCGCACCTCAACTTCGATTATCCGGCCATTGCGGTTGAGGACAACCCGCGCCGTTTGGCCCGGGTCGAACGACATGAGTGCGTTGAGCAGCGGGCTGTCGCGATTGACGGCCGTGTTGCCCACGCGGGTGATGACGTCGCCGACCACGATCCCGGTCGTGTCACCCGGTCCGTCCACCCCTACGCTGGTTACGAGAGCCCCTTCCGTAACGGTTAAGCGCGGCGCATGTTGGAGTACCTCGTCGGTGATATCGAGGTGCTCGAGTCCAAGTGATGGGCGTGGGTAGGAAGCGCCATCAGCGATGATGCGGTTGACAATGGCCATCAGCCGATTGCTAGGGAGCGCGAAGGCGATGCCCTCAACTGTTTGTCCGGTTCGGGACTGGCGGAGCACGGCGGTCGGCATGCCGATGAACTGCCCATTCAAGTTGAGAAGCGCACCGCCGCTGTTTCCGTTGTTTATCGCAGCATCCGTTTGGAGCAGGTCATCTTGTCGCACCGAGTCGAAAACCCGCTTTCGATTCAACCCCGAGACGACGCCGACGCTGACGCTCCCGTCGAATTCTGCGAGGGGGTTCCCGATCGCCACCACCGTATCGCCAAGGTGGAGCATTGCCGAATCGCCGATCTCAACGGTGGTGAGACGGCCTGGGCTAATCTGCAACACCGCTACATCCGTGAATGGGTAATCGTGACCAATGAGTATCGCCGGCCGTTCGGTGCCATCGCTCAACACCACTTTCAGCGCGTCCGTGTTGAGCACGACGTGGGCGTTGGTGATCACGTGCCCCTGCTGGTCGATGACCACGCCGCTGCCGATGTCGTGTTCCGTGCCGCCCACCGCCCGCTTACTGCTGTCTACCCGCACGATGCCCGGCCGCGCATCGGCTACACCCCGCAGCACGTTCACCTGGACATGCAGTTCCCGGTCGACGTGATCGACGTCGTCCTCATGGGCCGGCTCGGACAGGGGCGCACCTTCGGGCCCTACTCGGCCACCGACCGCAGGTTCGCGCTCGAAGCACTTAAGGATGTCGGGCTCGCAGATCTCCGATCAAGACCGCTGTCGGCACTCTCCGGCGGACAGCGCCAGAAAGTGCTTATCGCCCGGGCACTCGCATCGGATCCCGAATTGCTTCTACTCGACGAGCCGACGGCCAACCTCGACGCCAATGCCCAGGACGATTTCTACGCGCTGCTCAAAAGGCTTTCCGAACGGCGCACGGTCATACTGGTCTCGCACGACATGGGCTTCGTATCGCAATTTGTCCGCACGGTGGTCTGCGTGAATCGACATGTGTGTCTGCATCCGACCGACGAGCAGATCGTCGAGCTGTATGGCGGACAGTTTCGAAGGGTGCGGCATGATCATCATTAAGAGGACGCACCTGGTGGCACGCATGCCGACGCAACGGCCGTCGGCATGGCACCCCAA
>JBDTVB010000045.1:0-9060 GCA_040007415.1 Anaerolineaceae bacterium | reverse complement strand
GCCAGATTGCTTCCTTCGCCAGCCGCTCCGCGATCGGCCCACGAGAAGCGATGACCGCCGCCAGTCGCCGCGCCTCCTCAATCGCCGCTTCCGACGATTCTCCCACGTACGAAACCGCGCCCACCGCCAGTGCCTGCTCAGCGTTGACGCGCCCGCGTCCCGCCAGCAAGTCGGCCGAGGCGCCGAGGCCAATCAGCTGAAGCGAACGTCGGGATCCGATCGGCAAGCGGAACGAAGCGCCCGGCCCGCAGACGCGGATATCGCACGACAGCGCAACCTGGAGGGCGGCGCCTGCGAGTTCCCCATCGAACAGGAAGAGAGTCGGCAGTTCGAAGCGTTCGAGCCAGCGGCAGTCGCCCTCGTCGATGGCCGCGTCGGCGCCGCCGAACGCCGGGCCGCGAAGCAACACGGCGTGGACTGTCTCCGCCTCGCGCAACGCCTCAAGCTCGTCACGCAAGGTCTCGAACGCGTGGTATTGAGGGAGGTCGCACTCGGCCCATCCGGCATTGACCACGGCGCGGGGCTTTCTCATCGCGTAAGCCTACCGCAGGCGCGCCCGATTGCCGATTGCGCCGCCACCCAGCATGATTCGCAGGCTATGACCGATTTCGCAGCAAAGGCGCCCTTCAACCCCGAGAAGCCGAACGAACTTCACGCCCGCGAGAGCATGCCCGCCGCCCCTGACAGGTCGCGCGCCGACGTCACGCACCGCTTCCTCGGGCTCGGCCTGGGTATCGTCGGCACGTTCATCTTCCTAACGCTTGCCTTCCAGGCGCGGGCTGGATGGCACAATCACCGCGAATGGGTAGTAGCAATGACTGTCCCCGGCTCGGCCATCGCAGGCGTCTGCTTCGGCTATCTGCTGGCCCGTCAACAGTTCAAGGTGGCGATGTGGGGCGTCGGACTGCTCGCGGTCAGCATCCTGTTTACGGTGTACAACATTGTGCAGGGGGCGATCGAAAATGGCCCCAGCTATGAGCGCGACCTGCTGACGATCCTCGCGGGCGTCTTCTTGGTCCTCGCCGGCCATGCCTTTGTCATCGCCGAAGTCTGGGTTGAGCTCAAGCACCCAACGCGCGCACCACTCCCCGAGGCCTAACTCCCCGCGCCCACCAGCCCAACCGCGTTGCCGCTGCGCTGGCCCCGCGTAGGATGGCCCAACGTGGGTGAGCTTGCAGCACTGATAGCGGCGATGGTCTGGTCGGCCACCAGTGTTGCGCTCACCTCCCTCTCGGCAAGGACCGCACCTGCCGTACTGAGCGCTCTGAGGCTGGCTTTCGGCAGTTTCGTGCTACTCATCATCCTCGCGTTCTCAGGGCAGGTCTCGGACCTGCGAGACGCCCCTGCGCTAGGGCTGTTTGGGGTCATCGCGAGCGGTATGGTTGGTTACGGACTCGGCGATACGCTCTACATCGCCGCGCTCGCTCGCCTCGGGATGCAGCGCACGTTCCCGGTGACGATGGCGCTCTACATCGGCCTGACGGTGGTCGCTGGAGTTGTTCTCCTCGATGAGCCGTTCACCTGGGGCCTGCCAGCCGGCGCTTTGCTGATCGGCGCGGGCGTGTTCCTCGTCGTTGTCGGCCCCCGGTCAAGCCGCGTTTCGCACGTGGCCGTGGCTGAACCTGCACTCGCTGCGATGGGCGAAATACCCGACTCACCGCGTTCTACGGCTCCCGCGGGCAGCGCGGACTACCTCGGCTACGCCTTGCTCCTCCTCGTCGGCATCTTCTGGGCAGTCGCAACTATCTGGCTCGCGGGGGCGAAGGGCGACCTCGGGGCGGTCGCCGCGGGCGCTATTCGCACGCCCGCCGGGGCGGTCAGCCTACTTGCGTTCTGCGCCGCCACCCAACGCCCGGCCCTCGTCCGCCCGTTCCGCGAACGCCGGCATATCGGAGCAATCATCATCGCCGGGGTCATCGGCACCGGCTTCGGCAGTCTGATGTACGTCTACGCAGTCGTTCACGCCGGGGCCGCACGGACAGCCGTGCTCTCGGCCACCTCGCCGCTGCTCGCTATGCCACTTTCGATGGTCTTCCTTGGCGAACGCTTCACCGCCCGCATCGGAGCCGGCACGGCACTCTGCGTGGTGGGCATTGTGCTCGTGGTGATCTAGGGCCGCATTACCCCCGCGTGAACACGAACAGCCCGTGACCCTGCTCCCCGCGTTCGTACGCCTGGACGAGCGTTGCCACCGTATCGAGCTGACGCAAGAAGTTTCGCGTTCCGTAGCGGTCTTCCACTCGATGTCGGCTCCTCACCATCTCCGCCTCGGCCGCTCGCCAGGCCTGGGTCGCCTCGCTGTTCATCTGGCGGTGTGCGGCCAACGTCCAGCCGTACTCTTCCCACTCCTGGATGAACGAATCGCCGCCCCCACGGCTGTCGGTTGGCGATTCGGCGCAAAGGCAGATCGTCGCCCGCGGAGCAGCCACTCGTGTCATCTCGCGGATCGCGATGTACGTGTCCAGGGCCCAGACGCTCTGAAACGTTCCGTCGCGGAATGGCAGGCGTTGCGTATCCCCACCCACCCACTGGACGGCTTCGCCGTCGTGCATCTGCCGCCCGGCCTGGAGGAAATCGGTGCCCACGTCGCAGGCGATTGCGAGCACACCCAGCTTCTCGGCAGCGAACCGCGCGGCCGCCCCTACGAAGGCGCCGCAGTCCAGCATCCGTTGCCCGGCTTCCAATCGCGAACGGTCGAGCAGCCAGCGGGTCGCCTCGGCCCCGCCCACGTGATTGTGCTCACCAAGGAAATCGATCCACCAGGCGGCGTAGGATTCGGAGAGCGCTTCGAGCGGCGTAGGCACGGCCTAAGGGTAGGGTTTCGATTCGAGATTGACGAATGGAACTCCCGGCCACGGTACAATTCCGCCCATGAAAGATGGTTCCACCCACACCGCCTCACGCACAGCCGTGTTCAGCGAATCCGTGATCCGCGAGATGACCCGGCTGGCGATGCTTCACGGTGCGATCAACCTTGCCCAGGGCTATCCCGATTTCCCTGCGCCGGACTTCATCAAGCGAGCGGCTATCGATGCCATCAACGCCGATATCAACCAGTACGCGATCACCTGGGGCTCTCCCCGGCTGCGGACGGCGATTGCCTCTAAGACCCTGCGCTTCTCCGGCATGGACCTGGACCCGGACCGCGAAATCACGGTCACCTGTGGCGCGACAGAGGCGATGATGGCCGCCATGCTCGCCGTGGTGGAACCGGGTGACGAGGTGATCGTCTTCGAGCCGTTCTACGAGAACTACGTGCCAGACGCGGCGATGAGCGGGGCGAAGCTCGTCTTCGTGACGCTGCACGGTCTCGAGTTCACCTTCGACCCGGCGGAGCTTCGGGCGGCGTTCAGCGAGCGCACGCGCGCGATCATCGTGAACACGCCGAACAACCCCAGCGGCAAGGTGTTCACCCGCACCGAACTGGCCCAGGTAGCCGCACTCTGCCAGGAGTTCGACTGCCTCTGCATCACCGACGAGATCTACGAGCACATCCTTTACGACGGGCGTGAGCACGTCTCGATGGCGACACTGCCGGGGATGTACGACCGCACGATCACGATCAGCGGGCTCTCCAAAACCTTCAGTGTCACCGGCTGGCGGCTCGGCTACATCCTCGCCAAGCCAGCACTAACCGACGCCATGCGCAAGGTGCACGACTTTCTCACCGTGGGCGCGCCGGCTCCGCTGCAAGAGGCCGCCGCAGTCGCCATCGAGATGTCGGATAGCTACTACGGTGAACTCCGTGGCCTCTATGCGAAGAAGCGCCAACTGCTGTTGAGCGCGCTGCGCGAAACAGGTTTTCGCTGCCACACACCCGAGGGCGCTTACTACATCATGGGCGACTTCACAGACCTCGAATTCAAGGGCAGCGACACGGAATTCGCGCACCACATGATCAAGAACGTCGGTGTGGCGCCTGTGCCGGGTTCCAGCTTCTACCGCTCGGGCGAAGGCAACCACTTCGTGCGGTTCACCTTCTCCAAGTCGGAAGAGACACTGGACGAGGCAGCCCGTCGCCTGGCCGCCATGTAGCTACTCCGGCTCCGCCTCCAGCGCTTCGGTGATGAGCGCGCGTTCGTCCGGCTCGAAGGTCAGTGCCAGGGCCAGTGCTCGGGCCGGTGCGCTCATCTTCTTCCAGGTCTTGCGCAGGATGGTGATCATCTTCTCGCGCTCCACCTTGCCGGCCAGTTCGTCCAACTGCGTTTCCAGGAAGACAAGGCAGAGGCCATCCTCGATCGCCTGCACATCCGGGTCGCGGCCCAGTCCCTGTTTGCGGATGATCTCGCTGACGCGCTCCACCGTTCGGGAATCGTACCCTGCTTCCCGCAGTAGCCGAGATGTCTCCCCGGCGTGGAACGTGTACAGCCCGGTGCGCCAGCGCAGATAGCCGGTTCGGCCTTCGGGATACGCCGTGCGGGGATGCTCCCAGCGGCGGATGTGCTGCCCGCGGGCGGCGAGCCGCAGCGCCTCCGGGGCGTCCGGACGCAGGGTCTCCACCCAGCGCGTCAGCAGCTCCGCATGCAGCAGCTCCTTGGGGCGGTCGGCGCCCCCGTACCGCATGACGTTCGGGTCGGCACCGTTCGCCGCGTCGATCAGCGCAATCGCCCCTGCAAACCGTTCTGAGCTCTCCATCGTGCTGGCGATTCTATCGCCCGGCGACCGTTAGTAGTTGAACCACTCGTGTGCCTCACGCCGGAGCTCGGCGCGGCAATCCGGGTGGGCGACGCTGATCAGCTCTTCGCAGCGCTGCCGCAGGTTCTTCCCTTTGAGCGTCGCGATCCCCTGCTCCGTGACGACATAATCTACGAACGTTCGCGGGATCGTAACGACGGAGCCCTGCGGGAGGTGAGCCATGATCCGAGTCTGACGTACGCCGTCGATCGTTGAACTCGAAGGCATGGCGATGATCGAGCGACCGCCCTCGCAGAACGCTGCCGCAATCGCGAACACCGTCTGGCCACCCGGTCCGCTGAAGACTTTGCCGTTCAACGATTCAGCGGTCACCTGGCCCGTCACATCCACCTGCAGCGCGTTGTTGATCGCCACAAAGTTCTCCTGCTGACAGAGCATGCGCAGGTCGTCCGTGTGGCAGAAGTCCCACAGTTCGAACTTTGGATTGAGATGTACCCGCGCGGCTTCTTCGGGAGGTAGCACTGCAAACGCCGCCCCAACCACCTTTCCTGGCGCGATCGATTTGTACTTGCCGGTCATCACCCCCTGATCCACCAGGTCCACGATTCCGCCCGGGATCAGCTCCGTCTGCATACCGAGGTCGTGCTTTTCGCCGAGGAAAAGTGCAAGCGCCGAAGTCACATCGCCGATTCCGATCTGCAGCGTGTCGCCATCGTTAATCAGTTCGGCGGCAAGGATGGTGCCAACCACTTCCGTTGCATCAATCACCTCCTGCGACCGGGGCGCGATCGGCGCTTCGCGATCATCCGCCGGGTTGTGCTCCACCAGCGCCGCCACCTCGGAGATGTGGATGTAGTTTTCGCCGAAAGTGCGGACGAGGCGATCGTCCACTTCGCAGACGATCTTGCGAGTGACGTCAAGCATCGTGCGGTTCGCCCAGAGAGCGGTGCCCATGCTCAGAAAGCCGTTTTCGTCGGGCGGGCTCGTCTTCATGAATGCCACGTCGAACGTGCCGACCACTTCCTGCACATAGCTGCGGCGAAAGTTGCCGAGCGGCAGGTAATCGGCGATTCCCGAACGCACCTGGCCGCGGTCCGCCGGAGTCGTGAACGCCGTAGTCAGGCGAAAGTGCCCTGCTGTTTCCGGGGTCGCCCAGAGGAAGGGCGAGACGTAGTGCACGATCTCGACGCCCTCAAGCTCACTTGCCCGGTGCAGGAGCGCCTGGCAGAGCGATTCTGGCGTGCTCGTAAACATCCCCACCCAGACCTTCTGCCCGGACCTCACGATTCGCGCCCCTTCGGTTACGGGCACCAGCTTGTCGGCGTGACGCAGTTTCCAATCCATAGGGGGCCCTCCAGTGGCGGCATTGTAGACCGTGGAGTCCGGCTCGCAACGCGAGTCCTAGCTCCAAGCTTGTCAACTCCAAGGCGTTCACTTATAATACTTGTAACAAGGAGAAAAGGAGTAACCATGAGCCCCGTTATCCGGATCAGCGACGCAACATTCACAAGGCTGCAACAGTGGGCGACTCCCCTGACCGACACAGTAGACGACGCCCTCAACAAAGTCCTCGATGCGGCTGCCGACGGAACATCCCGACTTCCTGACGCAGTCGCCCCAGTTGCATACCGACCGAAAGTGGAGGCGAAGGAATCGATGAAGACTATCAAGGCGCACCCGGACGAAACTTACTACCCGCTGATCTTGGAAGCCCTGCACCAACTCGGCGGCTCGGGCACCAAGTCACAGGTTACCAAGCGAATTGGTTCGATTCTTGAGGGAGAGTTGACCCCCGATGATCGCACGATGGTTTCGTCCGGTGAGGAGCGATGGGAAAACCGTGTTGCCTGGGCCCGCAACTTTCTGAAGGAGCAAGGCCTCATCCAAAGTGGTTCTCAGCGTGGCGTTTGGGAGTTGACGGGGCTGGGTCATGACCTGGCCCGCAGCCGGAACTGGCCCAAGTCTTGGCGGGCGAAGCAATAATCCCTCCGAGTTAGCTTCCCTCTTATACTCGACGGCATGACTTCCTTCTTCGCGAGGCGCCAGGCACTGCGCGCGCTCCAGCACCGTGATTTCCGGCTGCTCTTCGGCGGTTCCATCGTCGTCGGTTTCGTCATGCCGATGCAGTTTCTGACGCAGATCTTCTGGGTGCAGGATCACTATCCAGGCCGCCAGGTGCTGTACGTCGGGCTCATCGCTGCCAGCCGGGGCAGTGCGATGCTCTTCTTCAGCCTCGTTGGCGGCGCCTTTGCCGACCGGTTCGAACGCCGTCGCGTGCTCCTTGTCTGCGAATCCACTTCACTCGCACTCAGCGCCGTAATCGCGTTGCTCATGCTCAGCAGCCCCTTCGGTGAGTGGACGATCGTCCCATTGCTCCTGTTGACTTTCGCGGCGTCCGGCAACATGGCCGTCGACATGCCCGCGCGCACTGCCAGCATCCCGGCGATCGTGGGCATGAAAGACCTTTCGAACGCGATCAGCCTCTCCGCCATCGGCAACCAACTCGCCTTTCCGATCGCGATCCTCGTCACGGGTGCGCTCAACGAACAGTTCGGCTCAGGGCAGGTCTACGCTGGCTCGCTACTCGCCTGGGCGCTCATCCTGCCAATGATCTCGGCGCTCAAGTTCCGCAGTTCGGGCGAAGGGAGCCGCAAGCGTGGCGTGCTCGGCAACATCGCCGAGGGGCTCAGCTACACGCGCCGTGACGCCACGATCTTCGCCGTCATCTCGATCGTCGTCGTCACGCAGTTCATCGGCATGCCCGGCCCCGCTACCCTTGGCCCACTCTGGATGACCACCGTACTGGGGCTCTCCAAGGCACAGTTTGGGCTTATGGGAATGACGTGGGGCTTCGGCACCTTCGTCGCGTCCTTCTTCTTCGCCTATCGGCATGACCTCATCCGCCGCGGGGCTACACTCTGCTTCACAACCCTCCTATTCGCGGTCTGCGCGATCGTCTTCGCCCACTCGCGCGTGATCCCGCTGACCGCAGTCGCGAACTTCGGGCTCGGCTTCGCCCTCATCGGCACCATGGTTTCGGCGACAACGATCGTGCAGCACACCGTGAGCGACGAGATGCGCGGCCGCGTCATGGGTCTCTTCCCGCTTGCGATGGGCCTATCGATGCTGAACGGAGCCCCCGTCAGCGCCGCCGGCCAGATCTTCGGCCTCGAAGCGGTGCTGCCCGTGCTCGCTTGGAGCACGTTGCTGATCAGCGGGGCGATCATCCTCTGGCGGCCGGTGCTTCGCAGGGTCAACCCACAGGCCGACGCTGTCACTATCGCCGCTCCGTTCGCGGAGACTTCGGCCTAGAACCAGGCCGTAGCCGTCTAGGTTCGTGGTTCCGAATCTTCGAACTCGCCCGGCTCGAACCGGTAGTCAAGATGCAACCAGATGACGCGCGAGTAGTGGAATGAGAAGGGCATCAGCAACATCACCGCTGCTACAGATGCCGAGAGCACAAGCCAGAGCGGCTGACGCGTATACAGCAGCGTGAACCAGACCGGGAGCGTCCCGAATACGCCCAGCGAGTAGCTGACGTACATCGCGCCAGTGAAGTAGCCGGGCGCCCGCTCGAATACCAGGTGGCAGACCGGGCACCGCTCACGCGTCCGCAAGAATCCCGAAAACACCCCACCCTTGCGGCAGCGCGGACAACGCAACAACAACACCGCAACCAACAGGCTCATCGCTGTCCCGCCCCGTCCGATCGTTCGCACTGCACCTCGCTGTTGTACCACGCCGCTGGCGGTCTGTGGCGTGGGCGTACGTTCACACTCTGGCGTCCAGCGCCACCGGCAACGCCGTCCGGCCCCACTCTGCCAGGTCGCCTTGGTACTTCGCCAGCAACAACCGCCGTGCGAGCGCGTCCTCGACCGGGTCACCGACTATCCGGCCGGTGACGCTGAATTCGCGGCCTGCGATCCGTACCATGGCCAGCGGGTGCTTGCGGAGGTTGCGCACCCAGTGGGCGTGTTCGCGCGTGAGCAGGTAGAGGGTATCGCCTTCCGTGCCGAACCAGATCTCGATCGTGCGCGGTTCGCCGCTCGTCCTGCCTGTGGTCGTCAGGTAGCAGAACGGCTCGGCGGCGAACGGAGCGAACGGCCCGGCAGGCATCGCCAGACTACGGCAGGAACACGATCTTGCAGTCGTGCGGGTCCGCGAGCGCCTCGAAGGCTGCCGGGAGCTCGTCGAGGGTCACTGTGCGCGTGACCATCGGCTCGGTGTGGATGCTGCCATCGGCCAGCGCCGCGAGCGCTTCGGCATACTCTGCGGGGGTGTACCCGAGGACGAACTTGAGCGTCAGCTGTTTGTTGATGCCAACCATCGGGAAGATCTTGTCTTCCTTCATGCAGACGCCCACAACCACGACGCGGCCGAAGCGGTCCACGAGCTCCATCGCCTGCCGCAGCGTACCTTCGACGC
>JBDTVB010000044.1:0-9102 GCA_040007415.1 Anaerolineaceae bacterium | reverse complement strand
CGTTGGGGGCGGCGGCGGGCGGCCTTGGCGGGCTGCTGGTTGGCGGCGTAGTCGGGCGCCTGGCGATGTTCATCTTGCGCCTCACTTCAGACGATTCCGTTCGCGGGATTGAAAGCGACGATGGCTTCACCATCGGGCGGTTCGACCTCGTTTCCACGCTTAACCTGCTCGCCGTGACCGCCGTGCTCGGGGCAATTGTCGGATTGATCGTGGTCGCCGGCCGGCCCTTCTTCCCGAAACGTGGCATGCCGTTCGCCTGGGCGCTTGCAGGTGCGATCACTGGTGGCGCCATCCTCGTCCACGAGGACGGTGTCGATTTCAGCGCTCTCGAACCGCACCTGCTCGCGGTCGCGTTCTTCATCGCCATTCCAGCTGTTGGAGCCGGCCTGATCGCCTGGCTCACCGAGGTCTACCCGCGGTTCTGGTGGCGCAAGCGCAAACTCACGGTGGTCGCGTCTGTGGTGGGCGTGCCGTTGCTGGTGTTCTTCCCGATTGCGCTCTTCGCCATTCTCGTGGGCGGCATCTGGTTCCTGGCCATGCAGTGGCCCCGCGCCCGCAGCGCACCGGCGTGGCGGCCGGCGCGCGTCGCCGCGATTTCCGTCTTCGCGTTCATCGTCGCCCTCGGCCTGCTCAATCTGACGAGCGACATCCGGGCGATTGTCTGAGAGGCACGCTACAACCCGGCAAGGCCCGATTCCGTGACCGCGTAGGCCCGCCCGCAGCCAGCACACTCCAGGTCCGCGGATAACCTCTGGGCGCAGACGCACACCCAGCCCATCTGCCTTGCAGGCGTGCCAACGACGAGCGCGTGATCGGGCACGTCTTTGGTCACCACTGATCCGGCGCCAATCAGCGCCCAGCGCCCGATCGTTATCCCCGGCACGATGACCGAACGCGACCCAACAGCTGCGCCGTACCGAACGAGTGACGGCCCGATGTGCCAGTCGTCGGTGGTCTTGAGCGTGCCATCAGGGTTGATCGCGCGCGGGAAGCGGTCGTTGGTGAAGACCACCTCGGGCCCCACGAAGACGCCATCTTCGAGCGTCACCCCTTCGTAGAGACACGAGTAGTTCTGCACTTTGCAGTTCGCCCCAACCGAGACCTCGGCGCCGACGTAGACGCCTTTGCCGATGATGCAGCCCGGCCCAATAACGGCGCCTTCACGCACCTGGGCCTGGTGCCAGATACTCGCGCCTTCGCCGATCGTGGCCTGGTCGCTGACGTCAGCGGTCGGGTGTACGCGAACGGTCACTGAGCCGTCCGCTCACTCGGCTCCTCGGCCGTCCCGTGTTCATCGCCGTCCAGCGAGTACTTCCGCGAGACAAGGTGGATGCGGCGGCGCAGTTCGCTCTTGTCGTCCCACATCCCAGCGCGAATCTCTTCGATGATCCGGAGGATTTCGGACTCAGTGACGTCGACGCCAGCAGTCAGACGCATCACCTTGGGGTGGTCGGTTACCTGGCTCTGTTCGAAGTCTGCGACGAGCTCTTCGCGCAGCTTCTCGCCAGGGCGCGGCCCCGTAAACACGACTTTGATGTCGTCCCCGGGGCGCAGACCGCGGAGGCGAATCATGCGTTCGGCGAGTTCGAGAATGTTGATCTCCTGGCCCATATCCAACATGTAGATGTTGCCATGACCACCAAACGTGCCCGCCTGGATCACAAGGCTGACCGCCTCCGGAATACTGATGAAATAACGCATCATGTCCGGGTGCATCACCGTGACCGGGCCGCCGCGCTCTATCTGGCGCATAAACGTCGGCACCACGGAGCCGCGGCTGCCCAGGACGTTGCCAAACCGCACCGCCGAGTACGTGGTTAGCTCGCTGGTCTGTGCGAAGGCGAGGACGAGCAGTTCGGCGATGCGCTTGGTCGCACCCATGATGCTCGTCGGGCGCACCGCCTTGTCGGTGGAGATGAGGACGAAACGGTCCGCGCCGTAGATCCTTGCCGCACTGGCTACGTTCAACGTCCCGAGGACGTTGACTCGGAATGCCTCATCCGGGTGCTCCTCCATCAAGGGCACATGCTTGAGGGCTGCCGCGTGATAGACGAGATCGGGCCGGACCTGGTTGAAGACGTCGTCCACCTTCTCAGCATCAACGACATTCCCGACCCAGAGCCGGATGGTGGTCTCAGGCGATACTCCTACTAACTCGAGCGAGAGGTCGTAGAGCCCACTTTCGTTGTTGTCCAAAAGGTGCAGTTCCCGGGGACTGAAGGTGAGCACCTGGCGACAAAGCTCCGAGCCAATCGAACCGGCCGCGCCCGTGACCAACACCACCTTGTCCCGCACGGAGTGGCGGCACGCCTCGTAGTCGACCTGCACGGGCTCCCTTCCGAGCAGGTCCTCCAGCGTCAGTTCGCGTAGGGCGTCGCCCTGGCCGGGGCGCCCGAGCACCCAGTTGTCCACTCCCGGGACGATGCGAACCGGCACGTTATTCCGCTGGCAGACGGCGACGATCTCGCGGACGAGCGACCCTGGTGCCTGCGAAATCGCGATTGCCACCACTTCCACATCGTGGCGGCGCAGCAAGGCTTCGACTTCAGAAACGGTGCCGAGGACGCGGAGCCGGTGAAGTCGGCGGCGCTGCTTCTTCGGGTCATCATCCACGAAGCCCACGGGTTGGTAGTTCAGTTGAGGCGTGTTCAGCAGTTCTCGCGCCAGAAGCTGACCGTTGTGGCCAGCACCGACGATAAGCAGGCGCCTGGATGCGCTGGCGGCCCACGGCATCCGCATCAGTAGCCGCGTCCGCATCTTCACGAAAGCCATCCCTGGGAAGACCAGCGCGCCCGAGATCAGCACCACGGATTGCGGCAATTCGCGGTCCTGGACCCAGATGTTGACTCCGAAGATGAGCACGGTAACGACAAGGACCGGGCGAAAGAGGGCGATGATGTCCCCCAGGCTGCCGTACGCCCATACCGTGCGGTAGACCCCGAAGACAAGGTTGCCGGCGATGTAGCCGATGATGATTAACGGCAGAACGCGTGCCACGAACTCACCGTTCGCATGCGGCACGCTGGCATCGAAGCGCAGGAGGAGAGCTGCCACATAGGCGGCGATAACCACCAGCGCATCAAGGAGCATTGCCCCGAAGGCGCGCGCCGCGTCCCCACTCAGCATCCGCGAAACGAAGCTAATCGGAGGGGCATCAGGGCGTGCAACCTTGGTCATCGCGCCCCGCTCCCGCGCAGGACGGCACCGACGGTACGCCAGAGAATCTGGAGGTCGGTCAACATCGAGTGCCGATCCACGTACTCGAGATCGTAGGTAGCGATTTCGTCATAGGTCAAATCAGAACGTCCATTCACCTGCGCCAGCCCGGCGATCCCGGGACGCACATCGTGCCGCCGATGGTAGCGCTCCGGGTACTGGAGCACGATTTCGGGGATCTCGGGCCGTGGGCCAACGATGCTCATTTCGCCCTTCAGCACGTTCCAGAGGTTCGGAAGTTCATCGATGCTCGTGCGCCGCGCGAATGCCCCCCAGCGCGTGATGCGTGGATCAATCTGATGCGCCGGTGCGAAAACGAAAGTATCCCAATCATCGACAGTGCGATCAGGCTCCTCCCCCGAACGGGCGTGGCGCATCGTGCGCAGCTTCAGCATCCGGAAAGGCCTGCCGTTGAGGCCAACGCGCTCCTGCACGAAGAACGGCCACCCCCGGAGTTCCCATGCAAGAACCGTCGCCATAACCGCTATCAGCAGCAGCGCCACGGGTGCCGAAAGGAGCGTCAGCGTCACGTCGAAGATGCGCTTGCCCATTCACAGAGGCTAACGCGATCCACCCCTAAGACCCAGAAACAGGACTCAGCCCGTCAGTTCGCGATAGACCGCGACGGTCTCCTCTGCCGCTTTCAACCAGCTGAACTGGGCCGCGTGTTCCCTCCCGCGGGCGGCCCATTCAGCGCGCAGGCTCGGCTCACGAATGAGACTCTCTGCAGATTCGGCGATTGCCTTCGGGTCGCGGAGCGGCACAAACAGCGCGGAATCGGCGAGCACCTCCTGCATCGCCTGGGCGCGCGTAGCAATCACCGGTGTCCCGCAAGCCATCGCCTCAAGGGGCGGTAAACCGAAGCCTTCGTAGAGGGAAGGGAAGACAAGCGCCACGGCGCCACTGTAGAGCTCTCTCAGCTGCACCTCGCTGACGTAGCCCACAAAGGCGATGCGGTCTTCGACTCCGAGCAGGGAAGCTTCTCGGTGGAGCGGAGCGGTCAGCGGTCCGGCGTTCCCCGCGAGCACAAGTTGGACCGCGAGCCCACGCTCTCGAAGCAGCGCCAGCGCTCTCACAGCGTCGATCGCACGCTTACCGGGCTCAGCGGTTCCAACGCAGAGCAGGTATGGCATTTCGATCCGAAGGGCGGCGAGTGCGACCTGGATCTCCTCCGGTGACGCCGGGGCGAGTCCCGCCCGTGGCGCCTCAGCAACCACACGAATGCGTTCGGGTGGATACCCAAGGAATCGCACAACGTCACCTGCGACTGCGCGTGACGGGACGATGAGACGTTCGGCGCGGGTCGCCGTGCGAGCCAGCGCACGGTAGTACCAGCGGCGGCTGCCAGAGTACCGGCGCGGCATGCGGTAGAACGTCAGATCATGCACCGTCGCCACCCGCGGCACGCGGGCGCGAAGCGGGGTTGCGAAGTGCGCCCCGTGGTAGATGTCCGAATCTCGCAGGTGGTCTGGCAGTTGTAGCTGCTCCCAGGCTGAGCGAACCGCTGCGCCGCCTTCCGGGGAGCGAATCATTTCCGCCGCTGGAATCGAGTACGGGGCCGGCGCCGCAACGGTCAGGGCGACATCGTTTCGCGCAGCCAGGGCGGCGGCCAGTTCGAGCGTGTACACGCCCGCGCCCGCGGGCTGCCCGGGCAGCGCACTGGCGTTCAGGAACACACGCAGGCGGTCGGAGGTCACACCCGGCAGGGTACGAGAGCAGTGCCCAACGCTGTACCGGCTATACTTCGGCACCTATGAAGGGCGTTGTCCTCGCAGGTGGAAAAGGGAGCAGGCTGCGCCCGTTCACGTACTCTGGCGCGAAGCAACTGGTGCCGGTTGCCAACACGCCAGTGCTCCACTTTCCGGTCCGCCAACTAGTAGAGGCCGGCATCACCGAAATTGCGCTGGTTGTTGGAGACACGGAGTCTCAGATTCGCGAGGCCATGGGCGATGGCTCGGCGTTTGGCGCTCGCTTCACCTACATTCGCCAGGCTGTCCCGCTCGGGATAGCCCACGGAGCGCTGGTCTGCCGGGATTTCGTCGGCTCAGACTCATTCGTGCTCTACCTGGGAGACAATGTGCTCCAGGGCGGCATCCAGTCGTTCGTCGAACGATTTGCAGCGGAATCACCGCTCGCTTCCGTGATCCTCCGCACGGTCGACGACCCTCGCGCATTCGGCGTGGCGGAGATGCTCGGTGAGCGCCTGATCCAGGTGGTCGAGAAACCTGCTGCGCCGCCATCCAGCCTGGCAGTGATCGGCGTCTACGCCTTCACCCCATCGGTGTTTCGCGTGATCGAAAAGCAGTCTCCGAGCGCGCGTGGCGAGCTGGAGATCGCGGATGCGATCAACGGCCTTCTCGCCCTCGGGGTCGTGACAGCCACGGTCACCGAGGAGTTCTGGATCGACACCGGAAAGATGGAAGACATCCTCGCCGCCAACCGTGTGCTGCTGGACCGGCTGCCAATGGGCTGCGCCCCTTCGGCTGTTATTTCGCACTCGGCCATCATCGGGACGGTCCAAATTGGCGCGGGCTCAGTCCTGGAGGGGTGCACCGTCCACGGGCCAGTGTCCATCGGCTCGGGCTCAATGCTGACCAACAGCGTGGTCGGGCCGCACGTCAGCATCGGCGATGATTGCGAGATTCGGTCAGTGACGATTGAGAACTCGATTGTTATGGATCGCTCCGTCCTCGCCCGGAGCCCGGGCATCCATCACTCCGTGATCGGGCGGGACACCTTCGTCACGGGAGCGCCCACGGGAGCGATATTGACACTGGGTGACCATTCACGATTCGAGGCGAACGAATGAGGGCACTTGTCACGGGCGGCTGCGGGTTCATTGGCAGCCACGTGGTGCGCGCCCTGCTCGCGGACGGCTGGGACGTCACGAATCTCGACAAGCTGACCTATGCCTCAAACCCCGCCAACCTGGCTGACGTCGCTAACCTTCCGGGCTACCACTTCGAGCTCGGGGACATTTGCGATACCGAACTCGTCAGGACACTGGTTGGCGAATCGGATGTGGTCCTCAACCTCGCCGCCGAAACGCACGTTGACCGCTCGCTCCTTGACCCGGCAGTGTTCGTGAGGACCGATGTCGAAGGGGTCGTCTCAATCCTCGAGGCGGTACGGAGGAATCCGCAAACCGCTTTCGTGCAGATGTCGACGGACGAAGTATTCGGGTCTCTCGCTGAGCCGCTCGAAGCAACAGAAGACGCGCCCTTCGCCCCAACGAGCCCCTATTCGGCGAGCAAAGCCGCGGCGGAGCTCCAAATTCGTGCCTACGCGGAAAGCTACGGATTGCCGGTCACGGTCATCCGCTCGTGCAACGTCTACGGACCCAACCAGCACCCCGAGAAGTTCATCCCGCTCTTCAGCACGCGCGCGATTTCCGGCCAGCCGTTGCCGCTCTACGGTGATGGGCAACACGAGCGTGAGTGGCTCAACATAGCTGACCTGATCGCCGCTACGCGCCTTATCCTGCGCGCGCTTCCCGCTGCCGCCGGCGTTCACGCGCTACACGTTGGTTCCGGCGAACGGTTGGCCAATCGCCACGTCGCCGAGTTGATCTGCGAACTCGCGGAGAAGCCGAACTCGCTCATCACCTCCGTCGAAGACCGCGCCGGGCACGACCGCCGCTACGCGTTGAACTGCGGGAAACTGCGCGCAATGGGGTGGGCGCCGAGCGTCCCCTTCGAAACCGGGATTGCCGAGACCGTCCGTTGGTACGCCGACAACGTGACCACATGGTCGGCCTCGCTCACCGGTGACTTCTCCGCCTACATGAATGAGCAGTACGCTTCGCGCCTGGCCCCCACACCCCTCAGAGTTAGCCGTCCAGCAGGTCGGGGCGTCGCTCCTTCGTCCGCGCGAGACGCTGGTCCTTCTTCCACCGTTCGATCTTCGCGTGGTGACCACTGAGCAGCACTTCGGGCACCGGCCAGTCCTTGTATTCCGCCGGGCGGGTGTACTGAGGGTGTTCGAGCAAACCGCCCACAAACGACTCTTCTTCCGGCGAAAGCTCATCGCCAAGCGCTCCCGGGATGTGACGGGCGACTGCGTCGATCAGCACCATCGCCGGTAGCTCGCCGCCTGTCAGCACGTAGTCGCCGATCGACACTTCGAGGTCAACGCAGTGCTCCACAAATCGCTCGTCAACACCCTCGTAGCGTCCGCAAACGAGAATGAGCCGTTCATGGGTGGCGAGATCCCTGACGATGGCGTCGGTCAGGCGCACGCCTTGCGGAGACATGAACACCACGTAGCCGGGTGGATCGGCAAGGGATTGGACATGCTGGAGGGCGGCATCGAGCACATCGACGCGCATCACCATCCCCTGGCCGCCGCCGAACGGATAGTCATCCACCGGTCGGTGTTTGCCCGTCGCGTGATCGCGAATGTCGTGAATCGCCAGCTGCATCAGACCGTCTTCGCGGGCGCGCTTGATGATCGATACGTCCAGCGGCCCAACGAAGGCGCCGGGGAAGAGCGTCAGCACGTCGAAGCGCATCAGAAATTGCCCGGTTCGTGCTCCACGGGCCCAGCGAGCAATTCCGCGATGTGCCCAAGAAGCGGCAGGAGCACGTCCATGCCCTCGCCCACGGCGTTCGGGCTGCCCGGTAAGTTCACAATCAGTGTCGTCCCGCGCACAACGGCGATTCCACGGGTGAGCGCCGCGTAGGGCGTCTTCTGCAGCCCTGCGATACCAAGGGCGAGCGGGATGCCGGGAACTTCCCGCTCCGCGACGTCTCGAGTTGCCTCCGGCGTGACGTCTCTGGCGGTCAATCCGGTGCCACCGGTCGTTATTACGACATCCATCGTCCCGCCGTCGCACCAGACGCGAAGAGCGGTCGCAATGGTCGGCCGCTCGTCAGGCACGACTGCCTGTCGAACAACTTCGTGTCCGGCGGCGACGCAGCGGCTGGCGATGAGTGCGCCGCTCACGTCGGCGCGTTCGCCAGCAGCGCCCTTGTCCGAAGCGGTCAGGATTCCGATACGTGCCACGGCCCCATCGTACGGCCAGAGTCGCCGAGGTCAAAGACGCCGGTTTCCGCCATGCGACATCCCCTGACGCGTAAAGATGCAAAGAGACGGGATTTCCCTATTGACACCCCGGCGTGAGCGGGGATAGGCTCCGAGTGGGTGATTTTGGGGCAAAGTGGGGTATTATCCCACAAAAGACCCATCTCGAGCTCGGTCTCCACCCAGATCGCGAAAGGGGGTTGCAATGGCGCTGCTTGGAACGTTTGAACATGTGCTCGATGACAAGAAACGCGTCGCAATCCCCGCCCGCTGGCGGGATCAATTTGATGCCCCAGCATACCTCACTTCAAGCGAGGAAAAGTGCGTCGCGGTGTACACGAAATCGGACTTCGACGCCGCTTCTGCCGAAATCCTCGCCGTTCCGGCCAGCACGCGGCAAGGCCGGGACGCCCGCCGCAAGTTCTTCGGCGACACCCGAGACGTGGCGAAGGACGCGCAGGGCCGCCTCGGGATCCCGCAGACCCTCATCGACCACGCAGGGCTCAAGCAAGACGTCGTCCTCATCGGTAACTTCGAGTGGTTCGAGATCTGGGACAAGGAAACTTGGGTCCAATACAACGCCGCCGGGGCGGGAGAGTAACGTGGTTGTTATGACTCCTGCGCCCGTCCACATCCCGGTGCTTCTTCCAGAGGCGCTCCACTACCTGGCCGTTCGCCCCGGTGGCCGGTACATCGATTGCACGACTGGCCTCGGGGGCCACAGCAGTGCCATCGCCCAAGAACTGGGAGACGAAGGACGCCTCCTTTGCATGGACCAGGACGCTGATGCACTGGAGTTTGCGCGCACAAAGTTGGCTCCGTTTGGGAGACGGGTCAGCTTCGTGCACGGAAACTTCCGCGACA
>JBDTVB010000043.1:0-9298 GCA_040007415.1 Anaerolineaceae bacterium | reverse complement strand
CAGCCTTGCGTTCTTCTGGTTTCCGAACGCGCCGGAACGGGCGCCGGGCATCTCTTCGGCCGCGCACTGGCCGGGTGACGGGGAGATCGTGACGGCACACGGTTCGATGAACCATGTCGCCTTCGACGTTTCCCCGGAACGCTTCGAAGAGTACGTACTGAAGCTGCACGACAAAGGAATTCAGACTTCGAAGGTGTACAACCACGACGAGAGTCCGTCCCAAGCGAGTCGCGAAATGCATGCGGGCGTCTTCGTGCGGTCGATCTACTTCATGGACCCGGACGGCGTGCTGTTGGAGTTCGCGGCGTGGACGCGGGTCTTCGATGAATCCGATGTGCGGCACAAGCCAGCGACGGCCGCCGATGCCGCGAAGGCGTTGGCCGGATCCAGCGTGTAGAACTGGTCAAGCGGAATCGTCACTGGGCGCGTGGTAACACGCGCCCGTTTGATTTCTCTTAGAATCCGGTCACGCCTCAATCGGGCCAGGAGAGAGTCATGAAATTCGGGATCTTCTACGAACTGCAGCTGCCGCGGCCGTGGCATGAGCGAAGCGAATACGAACTGATTCAGAACGCGCTCACCCAGGTGGAGTTGGCCGACAAGCTGGGGTACGACTACGCATGGGAGGTGGAGCACCACTTCCTTGAGGAGTATTCGCATTCCTCGGCGCCGGAGGTGTTCCTGGCAGCCGCGAGCCAACGGACGAAGAACATCCGGATTGGCCATGGAATCATCCAGCTGCCAACCAACCACCCCGCGCGCGTGGCGGAGCGCGTTTCGATGTTGGACCTAGTAAGCAATGGGCGCGTTGAGTTCGGGCTCGGCGAAGGATCGAGCGTGACCGAGCTGCATCCCTTCGATCGGCGATTCCGCGAAAAGCGGGCAGTCTGGGAAGACGCAGTGCGGGCAATCATCCCGATGTTTGGATCGGAGGGCGTGGAGTATCACGGCGAGTATTTCGATTTTCCGTTGCGTAACGTGCTGCCGAAGCCTCTACAGAAGCCGCATCCGCCGCTCTGGGTAGCGTGCTCGCAGCTCGAGACGATCGAGATGGCGGGCCGGCGCGGGATCGGTGCTCTCGGGTTCCAGTTTGTGAGCGCAGATGCCGCGCATGCGTGGGTGAACGCGTACTACAACGCCTACACGAAACACCTCGAAAAGCTTGCGGAGTACCAGACGAACCCGGCGATCGCAATCGTCAGCGGGTTCATGTGCGCTGCGACAGACGAGGAGGCGCGCGCGAAGGCCGACGGCTGGACGTTCTTCCAGTTCACGCTACAGTTCTACAACTCTCACGGGCCCGTGACGCCGAACTCGGTGAACCTGTGGGAAGAATTCCAGGCGTGGAAGAAGACGGACAAGGGGATGGCAGCGAGCGCGAGCACGAGCGCGTTGATCGGTTCGCCGGAGACGATCCGGGCGCGGTTGCGGAAGTTCGAAGAGTCCAACGTGGACCAGGTGATCCTGCTGAACCAGGCGGGGAACAACACCCATGAAGACATCTGCTCGAGTCTCGAACTGTTCGCGAAAGAGGTAATGCCGGAGTTCCACGACCGCGAAGACCAGCATCAGAGCTGGAAGCGGAAGGTGCTTTCCGGGGAGATCTTGCTGGAGGAGACGGACACGGCGAGATTCAACCGGCCATCCAATCAGACACCGGCGAGCAAGCTCAAGGAGCTTGGCCTGACGCCCGAAACGGCGGCAGTTGGCGGGGCGCCCGCTTAGCTCGCAAGCCACATCCTGCGCAGTGGTTAGGGGGCGCTGAAGGCAGCAACCCCTCAACCAGAACAGGGTTGGCGAACTGCCTATTCATCCCGGATGCGGAGGGTCTGCGAGCGTTTCGGTTTGACGGTGAAGTTTGTTCCCAAACCCCAGCCGAGGAAGCGGACCAGGGGAAGCCCGCCTTGCGCGGGGCTTACCCAGTGGTGAGACTGGACGCGATATGGTGAGACTTATTGCTCTCGGGGCTGGCGCGTTCTTGAGCCTGGTAGTTGCGAGCGTGGTATTCGCGCACGCTGAGCCAGCGACCGTGAAGCCGGGTCAGAACGCTGTCCTGACGACGGCACCGACCGAAGTCGTCCTCCTGATGAGCCAGGAGATGGCAAGGCAGGCTGGTGGTAACGACATTGTCGTGCAGGACAGCAAGGGCAGCGAAGTCACCAAGCAACCAGCCACCATCGACAGCGTGAACCGCAAGAAGTTGAGCGTGCCGCTGCCCACGGGACTGGCGACGGGTACATATACAGTGAGGTGGCGAACGCTCAGCGCCGACGACGGCGACTCGGCGAGCGGAAACTACGCCTTTACGTTCGACCCAAACGGCACGCCTTCGCCCGGCAAAGAGGTGGTTCGGGAGGACATCCTCGAGGCGAGTACGCCTTCCCCGGATGCCACCAGCAGTGGCGGGGCCGGCGACGGCGGCACGTCCTGGGTGCTGGTGATAGCGGTAGGGTTGGCAATGTTCGTCCTCGGCGCTGGTGGCTCGTTCGTCCTGGTCCAGAAGCGAGGATGAAGCGAGCGCTGCTAGGCGTGCTGCTGTTCGTGAGTGCCATTGGCGGCCTGCTCAGGCCAGGGGACGCGTTGGGACACGCCGCGCTGATCCGCTCGGAACCAACCCCTAACGCATTCCTCCAGAAGGCGCCCCTTTCTATTTCGCTTCAGTTCAGCGAGCCGATCGATGAACGCGCGAGTGGAATCCGGCTGTTGGACGCGCGCGGACTGGAACTGAAGATGCCGGGGCCAGTTGAACTGTCGGGCAACGGTTTGACCCTGGCATTGAAGCTGCCCACCTTGCAGCCTGGCATCTACAACGTCCTCTACAAGAACGTCTCTCGAATCGACGGACATGCACTACAAGGCTCCTACCCGTTCACCGTGCTGAAGGCCGATGGGTCCCTGCCGGACTCTGTAAACCAGGTGCGTGGGATCTCCAGCGACCCAGACCCTGCGCCCCTCGCTGACGGCATCACCGTGCGCGCGCTTTCGCTGCTTGGCCTCGCGATTGTCGCTGCGGGCGCATTGCTGATCCTCTTGTGGGGAGCGGACGGCGCGCCCTTGCGGCGGCACCTGGGGCTAGCGTTGTTCGCAGGGACGGGAATCCTTGCGGTTGCAACCTTGTTGAACCTGGCTACGATCCGGGATGCCTACGGAGGGAGCATCAGCTTCCGCAACCTCGTTTTGCACACGCCCAGCGGCGGGTACTGGCTGACGCGAATCGGGGTTGTGATGCTCCTGGCCGTGGCAGCGACGTTCGTACGGGAGACACCGCGACGCGCTGCATTTGGTGTGCTCGCTGGGATTTCGATCTATGTCTGGGCTTACACGGCCACCAGTCATGCTGCCGCGGGGTCGGGAAGCGGCTGGGCCAGAGGGTTCGATTTCGCCCACGCCATCTCCGCGGTGTTCTGGATCGGGGCTGTCTTGGGCGTCGCTCTGAGCGCGCGACTGGCTGGTCGAAGTGCTCCATACCGGCGGTTGATGCCCCGGTTCGCGGTGCTTGCCTCAACCATGGTTTTCGTCCTCTTGGCGACCGGGACGCTTAGCGCGTTCGTGGAGATCGACGTGGTGGATCGGCTTTCGTCCACCCGCTACGGCGTGACTTTGCTGGTGAAACTGGGGCTGCTCGCGCCGCTGCTCGCCGTCGCGTCTTACAACGCGAGGTGGGGACGGGCGCGGCTCGAAGCTGGTGGAACGCGAGAGCCTCGGCGATTCATTCGGACAGCGGGGGCTGAGGTGATCCTGGGGCTCGGGGTGTTCCTGGCGGCGAGCTTCCTCACGCAGACGTCTGTGGCGAAATCGGTGAGCGAGCCCGGCGGGAGCAAGCCGTTCGATCAGGCGTACCAACTCCCCGAGCTTAACGTGAGACTGAATGTGGACCCGAATGCGACGGGCCTGAACAAGTACCGGGTGACTTTGACGGATAGATCGGCGCAGCCAGTCGAAGCCGATCGAGTGCGGCTGACGTTCCGCTATCAGGATGACCAGACGGTCGGCCCATCGACCCTCATCCTCGCCAGGGTCGATTCCGGGATCTACCTGGGCCAGGGGCCTTACCTGACGCTAGAGGGGCAGTGGCGGGTGGAGGTGGAAGTGCGGCGCGCGAACACGGACGATGCGACGGCCTTCTTCGCGGTCCGGCCAGCGGGCGTGGCCGTGGCTGATGTTTCACGAGGTGGCGCCTGGAGCAACCCTGCGCCCGGCCTGAGCTGGAACCAACTAGCGGGAGTCATGCTGCTGATGGCCGGGCTGGGGTTCGCGCTTGGGCGAAATCAGCTGTCGGCGCTCAACCGAAGGTTCGGATGGATGGCGAACGGAATGACGATGCTCGGCTTTGGGATTGGCACGTTGCTGCTCTTTGGCGTCCACGCACACGAGCCTCCGCCGGGCGGATTCCAGGCGAACCCTGTGTTTGCCGACCAAAGCTCGATTTCTGCCGGCCGGGCACTTTACGGCCAGAATTGTGTGGCCTGCCACGGGCAGACTGGTGTGCCCCCGAGCGGCTTGAAGTTGGAACCGTATCCCCTGGATCTCACCGTGCACGTCCCCCAGCACCCGGATGGGCAGCTGTACAACTTCATTGCCAAGGGGATCGTGGGAACTGCCATGCGATCATGGACGACGGGCGATGGCAAGCTGACCGAAGAGCAGGTCTGGCACCTGGTCAACTACCTCCGGACTCTAGGGACGGTTAGCCGCTAGCCGCTAACACTGGTTGGGTGCGTGGTTCGTCTCAGAGCGAGGAACTCGAGCAGCGCGACTGCGACGAAGCTGTCAGCGACCGCCGCGGCAAGCCAGCGGCCTTGGGGCGCGAATTCACTCCACCGCAACGCCACCATGAACCAAATCGCCGCTCCGCCCGCGAGGTTGGCTGCCGCGAGCGCGGAGACCACGCCGCGCCTGGGATGAGCCTGCAATGCGAACAGGGCAATCGCTAGAGCGGCCCCGATGAAGACCACTCCCGAAGTCACGATGAGGGCCCGATCGACGTTCAGCCAGCGGCCAATCGAGTCGCTGAGCAAGAGCTGCGCACCCCCTGCCACAAACTCGAAAGCGGCGTCTACCCAGAAAGCCGTATGGACAGGTGACCTCGGTGGCTGAAGTCTTCGCATCTATTTCTCCTCCCGGCGCTAGCGGTGCGCGCCCGGTTCAAGGGTACCAGTGAGAGATGCCCGCTGTGAGAGCTCGATCCAGTTTCCGTCAGGGTCGCGGATGAATGAGATGCGCGCTGTGCTGCCAAGCGTTACCGGCGGCCGGCCCTGTGCGACGCCGCGACTGATAGCGCGGTCGTGTTCGAGCTCCACGTCGCGGACCTGGATCGTGATGTAGCGCAAGCCCGGTGCGCGCATCTCGCCCGCTGGAACCGCCAGAGGATCGCGCTCGACGATGAGCAGGGAATCGCCGCATCGATAGATGTTCTCGGAGACTATCGCCAGGCCGAGTTGTTCCGCGAAGAACGTTCGGAACGCTTCGGGGTCGCGGACGCCATAGCGCACGGCGATGCCCACAACTGCGTTGTCGCCAGGTGGGACGAGGGTGACACGGTTGCCTTCCGGGTCGTCCAGGGCGCGAGCTTCGGTAATCCCCGGCCGGGCGATCAGGAGTTCTCGATAGCCGGAGCGCGGTGCATCAGCCGGGAGGGGGTCGCGAGCGTGGTTGAGTTTGAGCACGGAGCCGTTCATCGTGTGGCGGTGCTGGCGATTACCGCCGCCCGTCGGGAGCAGTTCTTCGAAAGGGAGGCCGACATCGTGTTGCCAGAATGCGAGCATGGGCTCGAGGTTGTTGGTGAAGAGACCGACATCGACGTGGTTCTTTGCGAGGTCCATTGGTGCGTCTTACTCCTGCGGCGGCAATCGGGATGGTCTACAATTCGGGCACTGCGCCATGGGCCTGTGGGCCCGGCCTAAGGAGATAATCAGCCATGGTGACGATCCTCGGCAACGTGAAGCCGGAAGACGACTACACCCATCCGCTCGGTCCTGAAGAGAACTTCAACGAGTCCGTGTACTTCAACTTCTTCGACCGCGAGAAGCAGATGGGCGGCTTCCTGCGAATTGGCAACCGGGCGAACGAGGGCCATGCGGAGATGACAGTGATCGTCTACCAGCCGGATGGTTCGGCGTTGTTCAACTACAAGCGTCCGCAGATTACCAGCAACGATGGTTGGGACGCGGGCGGGCTCAAGGTTGAAGTGCTCGAACCTGGCGAGCGGATTCGGACGACGTACGACGGTTCCGTTGTTGTTCTGGCCGACCCGAGGGCGATGCGCGAGCCTGGGCAGGCGTTCAAGGAGAACCCACACAAGCGGATCGTTCTTGATCTCGTCCATACCGGCTGCGGGCCGATCTACGGGCACGTCGCGGAACCGGGTGGTGCAGAGTCACAGAACGACTTTGCGCGGGCGCATTACGAGCAGCACATGGCGGTGAAGGGAACGCTGCAAGTTGAGGACGGTCCGGTGATGGAGATCGCTGGGCACGGCTTGCGCGATCACTCCTGGGGGCCGCGTTACTGGCAATCGACGCCCAGCTACCGATGGATCACGGGCAACTTCGGGGACGACCTCGGGATGGTGATCTCGATTGTTGGAGACCGCGTCGGTGGCGTGTTCCACAAAGGCCAGGAACTCTTCCGAATCACTGACGTGCAGTTGGAGACCGCGTACGAAGGGGACACCAACTACCACGAGAGCCTGACCGCACGCGTGACGCTGTCGAACGGGGACAAGCATGTGGTGCAGGGGAGCGTGAAGGGGTTCATTCCGTTGCGGAACCGGCGGAGCGGGATGTTCACGCACATTGGTGAGGGGATGACGGAGTACACCCTTGACGGTGACCGGAAAGGGTACGGCCTTTCCGAATATCTCGACCAGGCGGAGTAGGGATTGGATGCCAGCGAGATACAACCGGGACTGACAGGCTTCGTTGCGGAACGGTGTGGGTTGGACTCGGTGTCCATTGAAAGCCTGATGCGATTCTCCGGTGGCGCGGGGCGCGAGACGTGGGGATTCGACGCACGAATCGAGCGGGCAGAGGGGCACGAGTTGCTGGAGGGCGTGTTTCGATGTGACCCGATCAAAGGCGTTCCTTCGATGCCCGGCCGAACGCTCGAGTACCAACTGATCAAGGCCGCGTGGGACCAGGGGGTGGTGGTGCCGGAGCCGCTCTGGGATGGAGACGACCGTTTCGGAGTGAAGTTCTTCACGATGCGGCGGATTCCCGGGGAGACGCTTGGCGCGCGCCTGGTGCGCGCGGAGCAGTACGCCAGGGCTCGCGCTTTGATGCCGGGACAATTGGCAGAAAGCCTGGCACGAATTCATACCGTTCGTGCTGCTGGCCATCCAGAACTGTCCGGGCTGCCTGGTCCGGCGGAGGGTGTGTCCCCGGCGCAGGCTGAAGTGGACAACTACGAAGCCGCGTACCGGTTGAGTTCGCAGGATCCGCATCCGGTGTTCGAACTGGCGTTCCGCTGGCTGCGCGCGCATATGCCGAAGGTGAAGGAGCGGGTGCTAGTGCATGGCGATTACCGGCTTGGCAATTTCATCTTCGATGAAGATGGTTTACAGGCTGTCATCGACTGGGAGCTGGCGCACTGGGGAGACCCAATGGAGGACATCGGGTGGTTGGCCGTGAAGTCCTGGCGGTTTGGCGGGGCGGCGCCGATGGCCGGGGTTGGCGGCCGCGAGGAGTTTTTCGCGGCGTACGAGGCTGCCGGCGGGTTTCCCGTAGACCGGGAACGCGTCCGCTTCTGGGAGCTCTTCGGCAACCTTCGCTGGGGAGTCATCACGATTGGACAGGTCGCGAACTACCTGACGGGACGAAGCAAGAGCGTGGAGCTGGCGAGCATCGGGCGGCGTACGGCGGAGACAGAGTGGGAGCTCCTGAATCTCCTCGAAGGGAAGGGTGACTGATGCAAGATCGGCCTACGGTGGATGAATTGTTGGACGCGGTTGCGGGATTCTTGCATGGGGACGTCATGTCGAACACGACTGGCAGGGTGAACTTTCACGCCCGGGTGGCAGGGAACGTGCTGCAGATGCTGCGACGAGAACTGCGCGAGGCGGAAGGGCAGCTCTCACGGGAGTGGGCTGGTCTCGATGGACTCCTTGGACCCGAGGAGGCGCCCGCCAGCCGGGATGAGATGTGGGCCGCAACGGTTCGCCGAAACGGAGTACTGGCCGGGCGAATTCGCGAGGGGTTCGGTGATGATGACGGCGAACGAGAGATGTTGATGGTCCATTTCAGAGGCACGATTCACGACAAGCTCGTCGTTTCGAACCCAACGCTGGCAGCTGAGCGATGAGTCTTCGCCCTAGCCTCGACGATGGAACGTTGCCGGGCGCCCTGGAGGGCATCCGGGTGGTTGAGTTCGCGCAGGCGATGGCGATGCCGATCTGCGGTGTGCTGCTCGCGGATATGGGCGCTGAGGTGATCAAGGTGGAGCCGCGAGAAGGGGATGCTTTCCGGAAGACGCAGGTGGAGATCATCCCGGGCGAAAGCAAGGGTTTTACGGTGCTCAACCGGGGGAAGCGAAGCCTTTGTATCGATATTGGGAGCGCCGCGGCGCGGCCGATCACCGAACGGTTGGTGGCGCAGGCAGACGTCGTGCTGGTTTCGTTGAAGCCATCGGACTTACCGCGATATGGGCTTACCTATGAGAAACTTTCGGCGATTAGACCAGGCTTGATCTATTTGGAAAATGTGCCGCTCGGGCAGGAAGGGCAGTTTGGCCAGGACGGCGGATACGACGTCGTGGTTCAGGGAATTTCCGGGTCCGGCTCGATCACGGCGCGGTCCAACGGAGACGCGCCGCTAAACATCCGTCCGGCGTACATCGACATGGGGACGGGCTTTCTTTCGGCATTGGGTGTGGTCACAGCGTTGCGCCACCGCGACAAGACCGGCGAGGGACAGCGCGTTCAGACGTCGCTCTTGAGCACCGGGCTGACTCTCGCGAATCAGCTGGTGAGCTGGTTCGCAGCGACCGACCCGCCGCTAGAAGAGGCGTTTGATGAAGACCTGGCAAAGGCGCAGGCGCGGGGCGCGGGGTATGAAGAGCAGCGCGGCGTGTGGGAGAAGCACTTCATGCGCGGGGCGTACGGCAACATCTACTTCCGCCACTATCGCACCAAGGACGGCTTCGTTTCGATAGGTTGTTTGAGCACGGCGCTCAACGCACGTTTCCGAAAGGTGACGGGCGTGGTGGATCCAAGGTTGGAGCCGGATTTTGACCTTTCGACGACCGAGGGGTACGACCGCGTGACGACGATGATCGGCCAGGCGGAGGCGATTCTGAGCGAGCA
>JBDTVB010000042.1:0-9298 GCA_040007415.1 Anaerolineaceae bacterium | reverse complement strand
GTTTCTACGCCACGCCAACAACTCGAAGCCAACGCGCCACCATGGAAACTGATGCGCCCGAGATCCTGCGCCAACTCAGAGAAGACGGCGCCGAGGCCGCCGTCCTCGTCCCTGTCTGACCGGTCTGCCACCAGACCGTGAGTCTGGTCGCCCGCCACCTCGAAGCGAACGGCATCCCGACAGTCATGATCGGCTCGGCGAAGGACATCGTGGAGACCTGTGGCGTCGCCCGCTTCGTCTTCAACGATTTCCCGCTAGGCAACTCAGCCGGTAAGCCTAACGACGTAACCATGCAGCGCGACATCCTCGAAACCGCCCTCGCGCTCCTCGAAACCGCCTCCGCTCCTCGCACCACGATCCAAACGCCTCACGAATGGAGTACTGACCACTCGTGGAAGCGCGACTTCTGGAACGTCGATCTCACGCCCGAACAACTCGCCGCCCAAAAAGCCTCCTTCGATCGCGACAAAGAGATCGCCCGCCAAAAACGCGCCGCCGAGACGGCCTAGCAACCGCAGGCCGCCAGGCGGTGCCCGCCTTGGTATCAAAACTGTGGTCAAACCAAAAAGAGGCACCCATCAGGCACCTCTTATCGTCAATAGGCGAATCTAAATCGTGGTGCCGAGGCCCAGACTTGAACTGGGGACACCTGCATTTTCAGTGCAGTGCTCTACCGACTGAGCTACCTCGGCCCGACTAACGGCCCCCGCTTGGCCAGAATGTTGATGGTAGGGACGGCCCCTTCGAGGGTCAAGAATCCGAGCTGCGTTTGGGTTCGTTCCGGTGGCGCGACGCTTCGATCGCTAGCGGCGTGCGGCCTGCGCGCACGCTATCATCCCGCGCATGGAAATTCGCCGGTACCGCATCGACGTCCCAGAACAAGTCCTCGACGACCTCAAGGCAAGGCTCGAACGGACTCGCTGGCCGAACCAACTTGCAGACGCCGGTTGGGATTACGGCGCCAACCTCGCATACATTCGCGCGCTCTGCGATTACTGGCGGGACGGCTTCGACTGGCGCGCGCAGGAGGCGGCCATCAATGCGCATTCCCAATACCTCTGCGAAGTTGACGGCGTCGACCTCCACTTCATCCACGTTCGCGGGAAAGGGCCAAACCCGTTCCCCCTCTTGCTAATCCACGGCTGGCCAGGGTCGATCATTGAATTCCGCGAACTCATCGGGCCGCTGACTGATCCCGCGGCGCATGGCGGCGACCCGGCCAACTCGTTCGATGTCGTCGTCCCCGCGCTCCCGGGATTCGGTTTCGGCGGCCAGCCGATGGATCGGGGATGGGGCATCACCCGCATCGCCGCAGCGCTCGATACCCTCATGAGTGGAGCTCTTGGCTACACGCAGTACGGCGTCCAGGGTGGCGACTGGGGTGGCATCACGGCAGCGAAGATGGCATCCGCTCACGCTGACCACGTTGCCGCGATCCATCTGAACTTCGTCGCCGCACCCCCGCCACCCGGGGAACTCAGCGACGCCGACCGGGCGGCGGTCGCCGCGCGAGACATCTTCCAGGCCGGCGAAACGGGCTACAGCAACGTCCAGGGAACGAAGCCTGATTCGCTCACCCTCGCTCAAACCGATTCTCCAGCCGGGCTGGCCGCGTGGGTGGTCGAGAAGTTCCGTGCCTGGGGTGACTGCGACGGCGAAGTGGAGAAGGCGTTTTCGCGCGACGCCTTGCTCACAAACCTGATGTTCTACTGGGCGCCCAACAGCGTCGCGAGCTCGGCTCGCATCTACTACGAAGCGCGGCACGACCCATCGTCCTTCCGTTACCCCAGGGTCGAAGTGCCTACCGCCGTGTCGGTGTTCCCGAAGGAGCCGTGGCGGGTGCCGCGGGCCTGGGCAGAACTGCGCTTCAACATTCAGCGTTGGACGGAAATGCCAGCCGGCGGACACTTTGCCGCGCTCGAACAGCCTCGGTTGCTGATCGATGACTTGCGCTCGTTTTTCGCGACCATCCGATGATCCCAATCCAACGGATGCAGCTCCCGTCATGGGAGTTGGTGGGTGTACACCTCGTTGAGGGTGATCTGATCGCCGTCCAGCAGCACCAGATCGAATCCCCGAAGCTTGCGGACGGTTCCATCTGGCATGGACATGGTGCAGATCCAGCGCCCGCAGAAGCCGCCTTCAATCGGCCAAACTTCGCCTGGGTCATAGCGCATCGGCGGTGTCGCTGCGAAGAGGCCGTTGAGGTGGGCGCGAAGAGCGGCATGGCCGTGGATGCCAGCGGGGGTCTGGTTGTCCTTGTACGTGACGTCCGGCGCATAGAACGTGAGCAACTTCTCGGAGTCTTTGTCGGTCCAGGCTTGCAGCCATGCAGCGTTGTACTTTGCGATCTCCATCACAACGCCTCCATTTCGATTTGGCGAGCATGCCACATTGCCAGTGCGGCCGCTTCTTTTTCCGGGCTGAGACCTGCTTTGCGAGGTAGCGATGCTCGCTGGCGGTCCCAGTCCAGCGTGGCGACGACCGTCTCCGCCAACGGCCGGAACGTGATCCCCGCGGCGATCGCCTTCTGACAGTTGACCGCGGCGAACCCCGCCATTTCGTCGCCTCCGCCGACCCAAAGCGGCAGTTCCATCCACGGCAAAATCCCCAGTTCGGTGACGAATTCTTCCGTCACCCAGACGGGCTTCGCGTCGCTGCCACTGGCCGCCCTGCAAGTTTCGAATACCTCGCCCAGCGTAAGCGGCGTGGCTGGACCAGTAGCATTGAACACTCCGGTCCCTTTCGCTTCGATCATCCGCACAGTCCATTCGGCGAGGTCGCGGACGTCGATCAACTGTGTTTCGCATTCTGGTCCTACGGGCGCCAGTATCTCCCCGCCCCTTGCGATTCGCGCGGGCCAGTAGGTGAAGCGGTCCGTCGGGTCGTCCGGGCCGACAATGAGGCCCGGCCGGATGATCAGCGTCTTGCCCGGCATCGCGGTTTCAGCCGCGACCTCGCACAGAGCCTTCAGCGGGCCGTAGGCGTCGCCCGTGACTTCTTCGGTGGAAGCGTCTTGGAGCCTTCCCACTGGCGCCGATTCATCCATTCCCCGCTCGCGAAAACTCGCGAGTACCGAAATGGACGAAACGAACGTGTAGTGGTCGACTTTCGCCGCGAGGAATTCGGCCGACATGCGAACCACCCGCGGAACGTAGCCCGCAGCGTCAATGGCGGCGTCCCACCTTCGCCCGGCGAGCGCTCCCAAGCCGACTGTTCGATCGCCGTGGATCGTCTCCACGCCGGGAAAGAGGCCAGGGTTGGTTTGGCCGCGGTTGAACATGGTGACGGTGTGGCCAGCGGTTATCGCCGCCTCCACAAGGTGGCGCCCAGCGAATACGGTTCCGCCCAGCACAAGGATCTTCATCGCTTCGCTCCCGGCGGCCAACTTCATGGTCGGCGTTGAAGGGAGTTTAGCTGTCCGGGCCTGCCTCAGTCTTCGTCGTCGGCCGTCGCTGCAGTGGGGCCGGGTTCGAGCTCGACGACGAGGGTCGCCCGTTCGGTGTCGATCGCATTGATCGAGACTCGTGCTACGCCGTCGAGACTGGAGAGGCGTTCCTGAAAATCCAGCAGTTCACCGAAACCCTGGCCGCGTACATCCACGTGCAGTCGCTTCGACCGCACTGCGCTCCGGTTCTCCGTCTCTTCCAAGTCGCCCGCGGCAGGTGCCGCATTTGCGTCCAAGGGAGGGGGCCGTTCTGGTTCTTCAGGCACGCTGTGCTGCCCCTTGAAAGAACCTTGGGCAAGCGTCTCCAGCCCGCTTACGAGGGCTGTGATCCGCGTCGCGGCGGTGACATAGTCGTCCCGGAGCTTCAGCAATGGCGCGAGGAGAACGTCATGAAGCTCCTTGCTCATCGGCCGCTCCGGGCTGGGTGCGGTTTCGCCGGTTCGGGCCGCTAAGGCCTGTGCGTTTAACCGGTCCTCGAGCTCGCCGAGCCGATCGAGCAGCTGTTCGTAGTCGCCGCGCAGCATGTCGTAGCGGCGCCGCAGTTGGCGCACAGCGGGGTCACCCGCGGCCGACTCGCGCAATCGCGCCAGGATCGGATCGTCGCCCTCTGCCCCGTCCTCTGTCATCGTTCTCCCCGTTGCTTCAGGTCCCGGGAGATTCGGGAGAATCTTCCGCTGGCGCCATCGCAGTCCGCTACTCGAAGCGCGTGCCGCGCCGAGGGGCAAACGATACCGGAAATCTGGCACCGCGCTTAGATGCGGGCCTTCACTTCCAATACCCCGGCCGACGCCGGGCGCGACGGGCGTCGTCGTAAGACGTCCCCGGCTCCCTGTGACCGAAACGAATGCTTCGGCCGTGGATCTCGCTTTCCTTTTATCGGCCGAAAGACGCAAACCTGAAGGCTGTTCAGGCGCGTTTCGCGTATCGCAGCGGTTGAGGCGTTCGGCCGCGACGGCCCGCGAGACCGCCGGGGTCCGCCCTTTCGGGGAAGGATTCTTACTCTGGCTGCCGATGGTCAATGAGTCCCACAACGCCTATACTTCGCCCTACCCTAACGGCCTGCGGCGGCGGCTGTTTCTCCTCTTTTCGGAGTCACCAAGTAATGCCAATCACCTCCAAACGCGAGTGGCTGCAGGGCCCGTACCAGAAGGCGATTGCCAGGTCGCCCGAACGTAACCGGGTATTCGAAACCACGGGCAAGATGCCGCTTGAACCCGTCTACACCGCGGACGATCTTGCTGGCTTCGAGCCTAGTACCGCTCTGGGGTTCCCCGGTGACTACCCTTTCACCCGTGGGATTCAGCCAACAATGTACCGGGGACGATTCTGGACGATGCGCCAGTACGCCGGGTTTGGCGACGCGGAGGAATCCAATCAGCGCTACCGCTACCTTCTCGATCAGGGTCAGACGGGCCTTTCCATCGCCTTCGATCTCCCCACCCAAATTGGCTACGACTCGGATGACCCAATGGCCGCCGGCGAAGTCGGCAAGGTCGGCGTGGCGATCGATTCGATCGAGGACATGCAGACCTTGTTCAACGGCATCCCCTTAGACAAAGTCACCACCTCAATGACGATAAACTCGACCGCGGCCATCCTGCTCGCTCTCTACGTCGCGGTAGGAAAGCAGCAGGGTGTCACCCCGGACAAACTGGGGGGAACGGTCCAGAACGACATCCTCAAGGAATACGTTGCCCGCGGCACGTACATCTATCCCCCAAAGCCGAGCATGCGCCTCATTACGGACATTTTCTCGTACTGCAAGGAGAGCGTGCCGCAGTGGAACACGATTTCGATCTCCGGCTATCACATGCGAGAGGCAGGTTGCACGGCCGCCCAGGAGATTGCCTTCACCCTGGCCGATGGCATTGAGTACGCGAACACAGCGTTGAGGGCGGGCCTCGATGTTGACGACTTCGCCGGACGCTTGAGTTTCTTCTTTGCCTGTCACAGCAATTTCCTTGAAGAGGTGGCGAAGTTCCGCGCCGCGCGCCGGCTCTGGGCCAAGATCATGAAGGAGCGTTTCAACGCACAAAGCGCCCGGTCGCAGATGATGCGCTTCCACACGCAGACTGGGGGCGCCACGCTGACCGCCCAACAGCCAGAGATCAACATTGTCCGCACGGCAGTCCAGGCGCTCGCCGCCGTTCTCGGCGGAACCCAGTCTCTGCACACCAATTCTATGGACGAGGCTCTCTCGCTGCCAACGGAGAAAGCTGTTCAGATCGCGCTTCGCACGCAGCAGCTGCTGGCGTACGAGAACGGAGTCGGCGATGTTGCTGATCCGCTTGGCGGGAGCTACTTCATTGAAGACCTCACCAACCGCCTTGAGGCCGAGGCGGCCGACTACATCAAGACGATCGACGGCCTCGGTGGCGCCCTGGCAGCGATCGAACAGGGCTTTCAGCAGCGCGAAATTCAGGAATCGGCCTACCGTTATCAGCGCGAGGTTGAGGAGAAAGAACGCGTCATTGTTGGTGTCAACGACTTCATCAGCAGCGATGAAACGAAGCCCGAGATCATGCGTCTGAACCCGAGAATCGGCCAGCAGCAACGCGACAAGCTCGCGAGATTGCGTGCGAATCGCGACAGTGCGGCCGTTGAGAACCTCCTCGCGCGCCTCGAGCGCTTCGCCAACGGCACGGAGAACCTGCTCCCCGTCATGGTCGAGTGCGTCGAAAACAAGGTGACGCTGGGCGAGATCAGCCATCGCCTGCGCCGGGTCTGGGGCGAACAGCGCGAAACGGTGGTCATCTGATGACCGAAGATTACACGCGAACACTCGCCGATGAACGACGCCGTCTCTTGGGTCGCCTCGAACTCGAGCGGAAGCAGCTTCTCCGCAACATCGAATTTTGCCGTATTCGCGACATTGACCGGCCGTTCATCGCCGAGTGGTCGTTGAAAGACATCGTTGGGCACCTCGCGTCATGGGAGGCGGAAGTGGTCACCGCGCTTCGTGAACTGCGCGAAGGGAAGCGGCCCGGTCTCTTGGATTTCGCGCCGGGGGCCGTCGACGAATGGAATCACGATCACATAGAACGGAAGCGGGACCTCGACTTCTCAAGCGTCTTTGAACAGCTTCGCGGCGGCCGGCTGCGCCTCCTGGAAGGGATCTCCGCCGTATCCGATGATGAACTCACGGCCGAAGGTACCGTTTCCAATCGCCTCGTTCTTTCTGTGATAGATCACGAACGCGCGCACTGGCACGAGATCGCGGCGAAGTTGGCCGGCATGGCCGGTGCCCGCCCAAGCGGGCCTCAGTCTGTGCCTGAAGAAGTCGCATCGGGCGGCGAACACTAGGCGGCCACCGCGCCACGTCCTTGAACCAAGAAAAGACCACACGGAGGCTCCATGCTCAAGAAGATTCACCACGTTGGTGTCGTCGTTCAAAGTGCCGACGAGGCGATGAAGTTCTATCGCGATGCCCTCGGGCTTGAAATAACCGAAGACCGCGTCATCGAAGACCAGGGAGTGCGCGGAGTTCTACTCAAGATCGGAAATTCGGAAATCGAACTGCTCGAGCCGACCAGGGACGACACAGGTGTCGCCAAGTTCCTCGCGACGCGTGGTGAAGGCATGCACCACATCTGCTTCGAGTCGGACGATGTCGACGCCGAACTCGAGGCTGCTCGCGCAAGAGGCATCCAACTGATCGACGAGAAGCCGCGCCTCGGCCTTGCAGGGATGATCTGCTTCCTTCATCCCAAGTCCAACCACGGCGTCCTCGTCGAGTTCGCCACGCCCCTTGCTGACGGTCACCAGGCCACGTCATGACCATCGGCGCCACGCACATCGACCACATCGTCATCTCCTCGAATGACAGCGCCGCGACCGCGAAGCAGTTTGCAGAGACGCTTGGCATCGAAATCAAGCGGGCTATGGTGCGGCCCGGAACGGGCGCACATCTCGAATTCGCCAAGTTGCAGGAAGTGATTCTCGAATTCGCCGGGCCGGGCCAAGTGCAGCCGTACGACGAAGTCAAAGCGAAGCTCAGCGGCCTGGTGCTTGCCGTCGACGATATCCACGCCACGATCGCTGCGATTCGCGCCGCCGGGTTCTCAGTCGGTGACCCGCACCCCGCAGTTCAGCCTGGCGCCCTGTTCACGGGGATGAAGGGCGGTACCAATGGCGTCCCCTTCGGATTCATCCAGTACAACGCGCTGCCGATTGAGGCGCCCGCCCAATGAACGTGAAGCGAATCGACCACGTCGGGATCGTCGTCAAGGATCTAGAGGCCGCTCTCGCGACGTATGAACGTAATTTCGACCTCAAGGCCGACAGCTCTCGCGGTGGCGACGTGCCCGCGTTCGCGATAACAAATGCATTCGTCCCCATCGGTGGAACCGACCTCGAGTTCTTTACGCCCACGAGCGACGAAGGCCCGGTCGCGAAATTCGTTCGAGAGCGCGGCGAGGGCATCTACATGATGTCAATTGAAGTTGACGATCTGACCGCCGCAATCGAGCACCTTCGTGGCCTTGGTGCGCGCGTCGGTGACCCCGTCAATGGTCTCGCCTTCGTCTCGATGAAGTCGACACACGGCGTCAACCTGCAACTTGTCCAGCGAGGCTAGGTTTCGCGTAACCCGTATATAGTGAGATACACATGACTGCTCCCACAGCGACCAAGATCCGTGTCCTCATCGCCAAACCCGGCCTCGATGGCCACGACCGCGGTGCCAAAGTTGTTGCTCGTGCCCTCCGCGATGGCGGCTGCGAGGTGATCTACACGGGCATTCGGCAAACGCCGGAGATGATCGCCGAGGCTGCACTCCAGGAAGACGTCGACGTTGTTGGGTTGAGTATTCTCTCCGGGGCCCACCTCGAGTTGTTCCCGCGCGTCGTTGCCGAGTTGAAGAAGCGCGGCGTTGACGACGTGCTCCTCTTCTGCGGCGGCATCATCCCGGATGAAGACACAAAGCCCCTCGAAGACCTCGGCTTCAGTGCTATTTTCCGTCCGGGAACCAACACCCAGGACATCGTGAAGTTCGTTTACGCCCACGTAAGGAAGTAGCGTGGACGACCTTGTCGAGCGCTTTCTCAAGGGTGAGCGGCGTGCTCTCGCGCGAATCATCAGCCGCGTCGAGAACAGCACCGTGGAGGGCCGAGAGTACCTTCGTGCGCTGTTTCCCCACTCAGGCAAAACGCACACTATCGGCATTACCGGCGGCGCCGGTTCGGGTAAGAGTACCCTGACCAGCGCGCTTGCCGGGGAGTACCGTCGCCGCGGCAAGACAGTTGGCATCGTCGCAGTGGACCCCTCGAGCCCGTTCACACATGGCGCCATCCTCGGTGACCGCATTCGCATGCAGGACCACGCCTTGGATCCTGGCGTCTACGTTCGCAGCATGGCGGGTCGCGGAGCATTGGGCGGTCTCGCGCCGACGATCGATGACGTTGTGTCGATCATGGACGCCTTCGGGTTCGACTACGTGCTGATCGAGACGGTCGGTGCGGGCCAGGATGAAGTGGAGATCGCCGGCACTGCCCTGACCACCATTCTGGTCAACAATCCAGGTACGGGTGATGACATCCAGGCTCTGAAAGCCGGGATAATCGAAATCGCAGACATCCTGGTCGTCAACAAGGCGGACCACCCCGGTGCTGATGTCCTCGTCAGCCAGCTTCAGGCGCTTCTATCGCTCGCACCCAAGGGTTCACGCCGCCCGCCAATCCTGAAGACGACAGCGATAAAGGGCGAAGGCCTCGAGGCTCTTGCGGATGCAATCGCGGCCCACCGGGCCGAACTCGAGGCGACTGGCAAGCTTGAGGGGCACCGTGCCGAGGATGCACGGCACCAGGTTCTCTCGATCACGCGTTCAATCTTGCTCGAACGAATTCGCGCGGC
>JBDTVB010000041.1:0-9347 GCA_040007415.1 Anaerolineaceae bacterium | reverse complement strand
AGCGGCGGGATCATCGGCGATCGCGTGAACAAGCGTCTGCTGGCCGTGGGGTGCATGGCGATGCACACGGCCGGTCTTCTGCTGCTGTCGCATGCGGTGAACCTGCCGATGATCGTCGCCTTTACCGTCCTCCACGGGCTAGCCTGGGGTTGGCGCGGCCCACAGATGGCGGCGATTCGCGCCGAATACTTCGGACGTACGGCGTTTGGCCGCATCCTCGGAGTGTCCAACATGATCATCATCATCGGGACGATTGCCGGGCCGCTGATCGCTGGGTATGTCTACGACCAGACTGGGAACTACCGGGTCGGATTCGATATCCTTGCGGCAATCGCCGCCGCCGGTTCCATCTTCTTCATCCTTGCCAAGCGACCGCAGCCACCAGCGCGAACGCGCCAGGCGCCGCCGGCGCAACCGGCACCAACCGCTCGGCGGCCAGGAACGCTCCGGGTTGGGCCCGACGGATAGGGGCAACTTGGAGCTGACCGCAGCGAGCGGTGCTCTCACATAGTCACGGCAACCGCTTACCACGTAGCATTTCGGGAACCTCGCCGAGCGATGGGCGGTCGCCGAACGGACTTTCGATGCTCTCTCCCTACCGCGTTCTGGATCTGACGGTCGGCCGCGCCGCGCTCGGACCGATGATGCTCACGGACCTCGGCGCTGACGTCGTGCGCATAGAGCCACCGGGTGGGTCGTCGGACCGCCAGTCGACGCCGCTCGATCCCGCTGCGGATGCCGGGATGGAGAGCCTGCTCTTCCACGCCTATAACCGGAACAAGCGCAGTGTCAGCCTAGACCTCAAGGCCGCCGCCGGCCGGACAGCATTCCTGGAGTTGGTGCGCTCCGCCCACTTCCTCTTCGAAAACGCGGCTCCGGGTGAGATGGCGGCCCAGCGCCTCGGATTCGATGAGTTGCGGGCGGTGAACCCCGGACTTGTCTACGTGGCGACCACGCCGTTCGGTCAAGATGGCCCGTATGCCAACCACGCCGCGAGTGACCTCACGCTCGCCGCCATGGGCGGGATGATGGCGCTGAACGGTGACGCGGATCGCGCGCCGGTGCGCATCAGCGTGCCTCAGACGGCCCTCCACGCGGCAGCCGAAAGCGCCCCCGCAGCGCTCGTCGCCCACTTCCGCCGCCTTCAGACGGGCGAGGGCCAATTCGTCGACCTCTCAATCCAGGCCAGCGTCTTCTGGACGGGGCTCAACGCGATGATCGCCTCCTCTATCCAGGGGAAGAACATCGAACGCGCGGGCACGCTCCTTCAGCTCGGCGTCTCCGACCTCCCGCTCGTCTACGAGGCCGCTGACGGCCAGGTGGTGATGGTTCCTACCGGAGCCACCATGGCAGGCCTCGTTGCGAAGATGGTGGACGAAGGAGCGGCGCCCGCTTCCTGGCTCATCGATGAGGATTGGCCCACCTACGACCTCCGCTACCTGACGAATCAGCCCGTGACTATCTCGACTGATGAGGCGGTCGAAGGCATCCGGCGGTTCACGGCACTGCACGGCAAGGCCGAGCTGTTCCAGTGGGGCCTGGCCCACGGCGTCACCATTGTGCCGGTCACGACGACAGCCGACGTGCTTAGCTTCGACCACCTCACGAAGCGCGGGTACTGGCACACCTACGAACTCGCCGGCGGCCGAAAGGTGCGGATGCCCGGCGCCTTCGTCCGGCCGCAAGAGACGCCGCTTTCGATTCGCCGCCCGGCCCCCTCAGCCGGTGAGCACAGCGATGAAGTGGTCGCCGAATGGGCCGGCAAAGGAGCTGCAATCCCTGCCGCGCCCGGGGAGACCACGCCAGGCGGCCTCCCTTTCGCGGGCCTGAAGGTGGCCGATTTCTCGTGGATTGGCGTTGGACCGATCACCGCCAAGTACTTTGCAGACCACGGCGCCACCGTCGTGCGCGTTGAATCCGGCGCCCCGGTCGACCGGCTGCGCGGTGCTGGCCCGCATAAGGACGGCGTCTTCGGCACCAACCGCTCGCAGTTCTTCGGCGCCTTCAACACGTCGAAGAAAGGCATCTCGCTCAACCTCAAGGACCCGGCTGGCCTGGCGGTTGCGAAGAAGCTGCTCGCATGGTGTGACGTGGCTTTCGAATCGTTCACGCCAGGCACCATGCGCGACCTCGGTCTCGGCTACGAGGTGGCGAAAGAGCTGAACCCCGGGATCATCATAGTCAGTAGTTGCCTGATGGGGCAGACCGGACCGGCGGCGAACCTGGCCGGCTACGGCTACCACGCCGCTGCGATCTCCGGTTTCTACGAGGTGACCGGCTGGCCTGACCGCCCGCCGGGGGGTCCGTTCAACGCCTACACCGATGTGATCGCGCCGCACTTCCTCGGGGCAACCGTGATGGCGGCCGTCGAACACCGGCGGCGGACCGGCCAGGGTCAGTACATCGAGCAAGCGCAGATGGAGTCCGCGCTCCACTTCCTCACCCCTGAACTTCTTGAAACGCAGGTTAGCGGGCGGATGCCGCGCCGCGCCGGCAACGATTCGCCGAGCTTCGCGCCGCACAACGCCTACCCCTGCGAAGGCGACGACCAATGGGTCGCGATCGCCGTCGAAACCGACGCCCAGTGGGTTGCGTTGCGCGGCGCGTTCGGTAACCCCGGTTGGGCCGTCGATGCGCGCTTCGACACCGCAACGGGTCGCCTTGAGCACCACGATGAAATCGACGAATACCTGGGCGAGTTCACCTTCTACCAGAACCGCTACGCCGTGATGTCGCTGCTGCAGAAAGCAGGCGTTCCAGCGGGGGCAGTGCAGCGCTCAAGCGACCTGATCAACGACCCGCAGTTGGCCCACCGCAGCTTCTTCCATCCGATGACCCACCCTGAGATGGGCGTGGTGCCGTACGAAGGCCACATGTTCAACATCCGCGGCTATGCGAGCGGCCCCCGGTTCCCCGCACCCTGCCTTGGCGAACACACCGCCGAGGTGCTCATGGACATTCTCAAGCTCTCGGACGAGGAGCTGGCAGAGGCACTCGCGAGCGGCGCCGTGGGCACCTAGGGGCAACTTCTGAGCTGGCGGTTGCTTGGTGCGAAACCCGATTCGCCTCGGCTGGAGCCGGGCCCCCGTCCCTCAGTCCTCCGTCTGGGGTGTCCGCGATACCCGGGGCAAGTCCAGACTCGGGGCGTGGCGAAGCCCTTACGTTCTGGGGCGGTCAGCCGATACCTAACACAACAGCCAATCGGGGTCGCCGGAACCGCGTACTGGATACCGACACCGACACCGACATCGCCAGGAGCGCCGTGTGAACGAAAAACCGCCAGCCAACCTCGAAGCAAAGACCCCGTGCATGATGATCGTCAGCCGCGCGTTAGACCTCACTCTGCTGAAAGCGATGGCCGAGGGCGAACGGTCCGCGGCCCGTGACGTGGCGATGGTGAAGAAGTGCCCGCATCCCTTCCTCGTCGGCATCACTTCGCGCGTGGCTCGCTGGTCCGCCCGCTTGCCCCAGGTAGTGCTGATGGCTGAATACGCCCCGCCGGCCCACCAGCAGGAAGTGGCCTGATGAAAAGCCGGCGTACAGCCGATCAATTGATCGAGGAAGCGTGATGGACTCACCCCCAACAGAGCAACGAACAGAAGAACCTCAGCGCGGAGGCCGCCAACGGCTGGTCCGCCTGTTGGTGCTCGCCGGTTGGAGCGTCGTCCTCGCGGTACAGGCGGTCAGTACACTCAACGACCCGAACACGACCAACCTCGTCGCACTGGGCGGATTCTCGGTGCTCTTCATCCTCGTCAACCTGCAACTGTTGCTCATGAGTTGGACGGGGCGCAGGAGTTGGCGCCGCGTGACCAACCGGTTGCACGGCTCGGCATATCTAAGCGATTCATACGACCTTCCGAATCGCAACTACGTGCTCGCTGAGCTGCGTCGCGAGATGCCCCGAGCGCGAACAACGAACTCGCCGTTCGTGCTTCTGCAGATTTCGCTCGACACGCTCGACGAGGTGCGAGAGCGCCGTGGCGATGACTTCGCCGATCGCACGATGGCGGCGCTTGTAGACACGCTGAAACGCCTCACGCGGAGTTCGGATTTCCTCGCCCACATGGGTGAGGCACGGTTCTGCGTGATGTTGGTCGAATGCACGCTTGAACAGTCCGGCATCTATCTCCAGCGTGTCCCTGGAACGATCTCCGTTAGCGATGGTCGGCAGATGTTCGACGTTCCGGTCGCCGCCCGGATCCAGCAGTACGACATGGAAGCGATTTATGCGACGGACGTACTACGCGATGTCGAAGAGATGCCGGCGCTGCGAAGACGAGAGACTCCCCGGGCGAATGCGTACGCTGCCTGAACACCGGCCAACGGGTTAACTCGTGCGTGCGGCCGCATGGTTCCCTGCGATGCGGCCGAACACGGCGCCGCGGATAACGGAACTCGCGCCGGGGTAGTTGTAATAGAAGATCTCGCCGATCGTTTCGCCGGCCGCGTAGAGGCCCTCCATCACCTTTCCTCGCGTATCGATGACGCGGCCGGTCGTATCACACTTCAAACCGCCGAAGGTGAAGGTGATTCCGCCGGTGACTGGCACAGCGATGTAGGGCGGTTGGGAGAGCGGAAGCGCCCAGTTGCTCTTCGGTGGCGTGATGCCGCTGGTGCGCTTCCCATCGAGTTGATCCAGGTTGTATTCGCCTGGCTGTACCGCGTTGTTGAACTCGCCAATCGTGTCGAGCAAACCTTCGGCGGACATCTCCATCAACCCAGCCAGCTCCTTCCATGAATCCGCCTGGAGGGGTGGGCCTACGGGACGCCAGGCGCGGGCGAACTCCTCGCGCTGGTAAGCCTGCTGGTCAAACAGGCACCAGGCTTCTCCCCCTGCCTGCTCCACGATGAACTTGCTGAACTTCACGTAGGTGTGGTCGCGAAAGTCCTCGCCTTCATCCAGGAATCGCTTTCCCTCGCGGTCCACGAAGATCCCCATCTGGTAGTTGTAGAGCGCGGTCACGCCGCATTCGATGCGAGGCGAACGGGCGTCGAGCACGGCGGAGTGGTAATCGCCCCATTGGCCGGCTGGCTGGGCGCCGGCCTCGATCGCCATGCGCAGGCCCTCGCCCGTGTTGTACCGGCTGCCGCGGAGGATGAGGTTATCGGCGAAGCGCCCGAGGTGCTGGACGCGCATCTGGACGTTCGCCTGGAAGCCGCCGCAGGCGAGTACAACGCCGCCGTGGGCCTCGATATCGATCACCCCTTCGGGCGCCGCGCAGCGCACACCGCGGACGATAAGTTGTTCGTCGACGAGCAGGTCGAGGGCGCCGGTCTCGTAGGCAACGGTGCCCCCGAGACCCTCAAAGCGGCGAAAGAGCAGATCCACAAGTCCCGCGCCGCCCGATTTTGGGCTGCGGCGGTAGCCAGCCGTGTGCGGGTAGCCCGCCTCCCACTCGAGGCCCATCGCCGTGAGCCATTCCGCCGTTTCGCGGGCGTTTTCGCAGAGCGTTCGCACGAGGTCTGCGTTGGCCCGGCCGCGGGAGATGCGCATGAGGTCGGCGTACATCTCATCGACGGTGTAGTCCCGTGTACCGAATTCGTCGGCTTCGTGGGGGAAACGCATCTGGGCGTCGGCGAAGCGAGTGTTGCCGCCGCGGCCCTCCTTCGGCGCCTTCTCAATGAGGATGACCTCGGCACCGCCTTCGCGAGCACTGATCGCGGTCGAGAGGCCGGCGATGCCGCTCCCAACAACGACTACTGCGGTCTCGTAACGGGCGGTGGCGCCGGGGGAAGCGAGCGGTGTGGACATGCGCGGAGTATATGCCCGGCGCTGGGAGGACACGAAGTAGAGACCAGAAGCCGGAGTTTGTGCACTTTCGGTTGACAAGGGTCGTTATGTCTTTTCTCAGGTAGTGACTTTGGTGCGTCGTCGCGGAGGCGCGCAGGGAGCGGTAGCGAGGGCTGCGCCGTTGACCGCGGGTGTAGGCTGGGGTGATGCAAGCCATCCGAGACGAGGCGGCGAGAGGACGACGAGTCGCGTGTTGAGGCTGCGAAAGGCCAGATGGCTCCTTGCCGGGGGCGGCGTTGTCGTGCTGGCTGGTTTGGCCGCGGGTGGGTGGTGGTCCGTGCGAGACGACGATGGAGGAAGGCTGGCCAGTGCCGGGGATACAGTTGTGAGGGAGGCTGCTTCGACGCCCAAGACCTGCGCGGAGGTGAAGGCCGTGCCGGGTGCCAAGTACGCGCCGATCCGGGTAGGACCGATTTCGTTCGATCCAGGTCCGGATGGGGCTTCGGGCAGCGATATTCGCTACCTCGGCAAGACGAAGGACGGCTACATCATCAAGAGCTTTATGGCGATTGAGAAGTTTGGTAGCGGCCAGCTACTGCTAACGGGGACCAACGTGGTGAGCGGCTCGGCGTTGACCTTCGACTACCCCCAGGAATTAGCGCACGACGGGTACCGGGCGCAGATGGTGTTCCCTGTGGCGCAGATGGATCGGCTTTCGCTGCGTCCTCCCGCGGGGCTGCCTGCCCCGAGTTACTGGGTAGCGCCCGGAGCTTGGGCGGCTCTTGAGTTGGGGATTTATGAACTGCATGTCGAGGACGGACAAGGGAAGAGCTGGAGCACGACGGTTTCGATCTGCCATGAGCTAGAGTTCCCGGCTCCGCGGCCGCAGTAGCTCGCGGACTTCACTCCCCACGCGGCATTCCGGCTACGAAGCCCGAGACGACGTTCCATTTGCGGGTGGTGGCCTGGGCGTGGAGCTTGCGTTCGAGGAAGCCGTTCAGATCCAGCGAACCGCTGCGCCCGAGTTCGACCACGGTAAGCACTTCGCGATCGCGCGTTTCGACGAGTTGGAAGCTCCCGGGCGGAAGCAGAATCTCGGCCCCTAGTGGGAGCGGTGTGCGGAACAGCGTGACCAGTCGGCCAAAGTGGGCGGGGTCGTGCTCCGTGAACGGGTCGAACTTCACCAGCTTCAGCAGTTCTTCGCGAGTTCGCACAATGACGGGGACGTTGCGAAGGCCGATGCCGATCAGCGCTTCTTCAAGGCGGACAGCCGCGGTCTCCTCGGGATCATTCCATTCGAACGCGATGTTGCCGGTCTGAAGATAGGTGGAGACGTTCGTGAAACTGAGGGTGACGCAGAGGGCGCGCAGGTCCTCCATCTTCACGCGGTTGTGTTTGCCTACGTTGATGGCCCGGAGGAAGGCTCCGTACTGCATACCGAGCAGTCTAGCTGGGTGCTGCGCACTCGTGGGGGCCGCGTGCTCCGCATAAGCCCTACAGGCGCCGTTGGCAGACCCTGGGCATTGTCGAGTCTCGCGGAGACGATAATCTCACGGTTGCATCAAGCGTTTGTGAAGCCTCGCTGAAGGCGTCATAAGTAGCTAGCCAGGTCACGTTGATGGCCCTACATTTCACCTCGTTGGAGGCGGGGTGGTCGGGAGCCACCGCAGGCGGGAAACGGCCCGTTGAGCATCCAGGAGGACGCGGCAACGCTACTTCGGGAAGCGAGACAGCCGGGAATCGCCCAAGATTGGGGAAGCGGGTTTCGGCCCGTGAAACCGGTCACCGCACCGGGGGTTCGGGGACGCGCAAGCGTCCGGCGCGCGAGCAATCGTTCGCCCCTGCCGCGCAAGCGGCTCGCCTGGGCCGGGGTTGTACCGGGAAGCGCCGCAAGGCCTTTCTCTGGGAAGCCCAAGGGTCGCAAGACCTGACGCCGGGACGGTGCAGGCAGCCACGGTCGCACTTGCGCAAGCTGGTGCAATACGTGAGCGCCAATGGCGCCCGATAGACTACCTCCAGACACAAAGAAGCGCTCCGCAAGGGGCGCTTTTTTGGTACGCCTCCCGGGAGCGGCCGCGGAGATGATCATGCTCCAGGCGGTCCGAGCCCGAGGAAGAAACGATGAACCCTGAGATTGAGATGTACCTGGTGGTGGTGGAAGAAGGGTGCGAAGCGGCGGTTCGCGCGCTGGATGGCTTGGGCGCAGAGGCTATTCGGTGGAAACCGGCAGCGACAGCCAACAGCCTGGCGGCCATCGCCAAGCACTCGTTGGCGAACGCTGAGCGGAACGTGCTCATGACTTTTGCGGGCGAAGCCTACCAATGGCGGCGCGAACAGGAGTTCCTGGCAGATGATGAGACCGTCGAGAGTCTCACACGGGCCTGGGCGTTGCTCCGAGGGCGGATGCGAAGTTCGCTTGAGGCAATCCCAGAATCACGCCTGACTGAGACGCTTCAGCACCCGCGTATGGGCGCCGTCCCCGGGCGCGCCGTGCTCCTACGGGCCGCCCGTCATGTCTCGGAGCACGCCAGTGAGGCTGAATTGACGCGCAGCCTGTTCAACGGGCGCGGGGCTTGACTCAGGCGTCGCGCTGTTGGAGAAACTCCGCCCAGAGAGCGTCGCGCTTCCGGGCGCCGTTGCGGTAGCCGTACTGCCCGCCAATGAGCGGTCCGGTGAGCTGGGCGAGTAAGTAGCCGCCGCCGATCAGGACGGCGAAGCCGGTGGCAGGGTGGCCAAGAATGCCCGGCCCCCAGAGTTCCAACCAGACAAAGGCGATGGATGCGATGATCAGACCAACAAACGCTCCCATGTAGACCCAGGTCGCTTCCGTGCGCTGCTTTGCCTTGTAGGCTTTGAGCACTTCCTGGGGGATTTCGCCAACGGTGGCACGCTCGTTGGTCGGGGTTTGGCAGTACGGGCAGACGGTGTCGGTCCCGCGCAGGCGGGCGTAGCAGAATCCGCAGAAGCGGCCGGCCGGCGGGACGCGGTGAGCGAGTCGCTCCTCCATCTTGTCCTGGAGCCTGTCGAGGTAAGGGTAAGGGCTGACATAACCAGCGATGCCCTGGACCGGGGGTGCGGAAGTGAGGGGCGTTTGGGGCACGAATCTAGTAGGCCGAGGGTAGCTGCAACAGGCAAGAGGGATGGTGCTTGGACCCGGCACCACGTCCGGCGGGGAGAGCGGAACCAGGTAGGGGGTGTGCGTACGCTCGCGTTGGGGCGCTCAGAAGGCACTTCGGCATTGGGCCGCTCACCCTCGCGTTTCGCTCACGCAGCGCGCGGACCTGGCGGACCCACCGCTCACACGGATCGGCTGACTTCGAACCCCGGGAGCGCTGCGCCCGCCCGGGAAAGCGATGGGCGCGACCGCGCAGCGGGGGACCGCCGGGGCCTCGAGAGCTCTCTCAGGAGGGCCGTCTCTACCTGCCACGCGCAATGTTCACAGATACCGTGTGACACCAAACCCTCGCCCGTCTTCAGGACGACTCCGCACCAGGCGCAGATCACCGACATATTGAATCCACCGCACTTCCCTGCCGCTACTGTGGTCGGTGATTCGTCCTGTGCCTATCGGGAGAATCCCTGACAGGGAGCACTAACGCGTGGATCTTGATGC
>JBDTVB010000040.1:0-9389 GCA_040007415.1 Anaerolineaceae bacterium | reverse complement strand
CACCGGCCCCGGGGTAGCGCCACGCAGCGCCCGTCACGCCCAGTCGGGCGCTCACTGGTTACTCCCCGAAGGGGCACTCCCCAGCAGCAAGCTCCGCATCATCGAACGGCCCCGCCTTCCATTGCTGCGCTGTCTCTCCTTCTAACTTAGTACATGCGGCGCCGGGTTTTGCATCCGTTTGGTCACGAGTCTGACGGCCATTCGGCCGGAGATTTCCCCGCACTTAACCTCTCGCCGGTACCTGCCGAGTCTCCCGAGATACGTCCAGGTCGAGGAGTTGCGGGCGTGGTGTTTTTTGGGCTCGTGTTGTACGTTCGAATAGCAGAATGAAAACGACCGCGGCGCTGGCGCTCGCATTGATTATCGTTGTGACGGCGCTGGGTGCGGTCGCCAGTTACATCGGCGCTTTCCCACAAGGGCTGGCCGGCGAATCTGCCCTGGCGGCCTCGGCGGAGATCGTCGTCCCCACGAGTGAGGACTCGCCCAAGATTCCCGTGGCGAGAACACACGCTTCAGCAGGCTGCTACAAGACTCCAAACCCGGCGCAAGCCGGCACCAGTGTGCGAACGCTCACGTCCGGTGGCGTGTCCCGGAGCTACCGCGTCCACTACAGCGCCAGCGCTGAGGCTAATCGGCCAATGCCGGTTGTCCTCAACTTCCATGGCCGGGGCGGAACCGGTGCGGCCGTAGAGGAGTATTCCGGGCTTCTCCCGGTGAGCGATAGGCAAGGGTTCTTCCTAGTGAGCCCCGATGGCACCGGCTCGCCCGCAGGATGGGGGGCAGGTGCATCGTTGCCCGACTGGCCGGTTGACGACATCCAGTTCGGCCGAGACCTGCTAACCGCTCTGAAATCCGACCTCTGCATCGATACCTCTCGAGTCTATGCCGTGGGGCATTCCAACGGCGCATTCATGGCGGCGCGCCTTGCCTGCGAACTGAACGGAGAAATAGCGGCAATCGCTCCTGTTGCCGGCGTTTACGTGCCACCCGGCGGCTGCAGTGCGGTCCCGGTCCTGGCGTTCCATGGCACTGCCGACGACGTAGTGCCGTTTGGCGGGGGCCCCGTGCGAGGAGTCTATGTGTATCGCGGGGCTGAAAACGAACTCTCGGCGTGGGCGGCGACTGACCACTGTGCAGACGGCCGGATCTCGAAAGATGTCAGTCCCCGGGTCACGGTGGAAACGTCCACGGGTTGCACCCAACCTGTCAAGATGGTGCTCATCAAGGGCGCTGGCCACGGCTGGCCGGGAGTGGCAGGTACCGACCTCGCCGGGGAACTGGACACGGCCAACATGATCTGGGACTTCTTCAAGGACCAGCAGTCGCTGGCGCAGTAGCGGCCGGCCAGCGTAGTTCCCACGAGCGTCGTTCCCAGCTCTCCCGGCAGTCATTACCCGATCGCTACGGTTCGACTTCAGCGTTTGCCTCCGCTTCCATCTTCGCCAGCCTGGTGTAGTAGTCCTTGATTTCGCGAAGGTGGGCCAGGGCGATGCGTCCGGTCGTGAGGGTATCATCGCCCGTCACGTCCAGGTCCGGGTTCTGGCTGCCGTGCTCGAACTCGACTGCCAGTCCCATGCGGAACTGGTCGAGGTTCACGATTCTCCAGTCGGCCCCGAGCTGTTCGCCTATCTCCAGCGCCTCGCGATTGCTGAATGTGCGCTTCGCCATCTGCCTACCTCCGTGGGATTCGGCCTCAGTGCTATTGCACCGCAGTCGCACCCGTAGTGGTAGGGCCAAGCGGCCCGGAGCACGTGCCCTATTGGACGTGCAGCCGGGAAGCCCGACCTGCCTCTGAGTCCGCGCATGTCGCTGTTAGAGCGACTCGAGAGCCTTTGAAAGACGCTGCTTTGCCTCGATGGCTACCACTCGCACCGCGTCGTTCTTGACGAGCCCGAGCGCCGCCTCCGGGTCCATCGCTTCGACGACGGTCTTTTCGCCCTCGGAACGAACGACGACGTTGCAGGGAAGCAGCACGCCAACTTCGGGTTCCGCGGCCAGTGCACGGTGAGCGAGGGCAGGGTTGCAGACACCGAGAATGAGGAATGGCGCCATCTTCAGGTCGAGTTTCGCTGCCATGGTTGCAGCCACGTCGATCTCCGTGAGGACGCCGAAGCCCTGGGCCTGGAGCGCAACGCGGACCCTGGCGACGGCGTCTTCAAAGGAGAAGTCGGTCTCTCGGCGGATGGAGTAGCCCTGATTGGTGAGTACAGTGGCGGTCATTTCTTTCCTCGATTTCTTGGTGGGGAGCAGCGATGTCCTGGGCTGCTCGGATTCGTTGTGGCCGGACCGGCGGTGGTGGTCAGTGTCAGCGATCTTGGCGTTGGGTGTTCGATGGGCAGTAGCGGGCACCGATGAAGTGGCCACCCCAGATTGGCGCGACGGGGCAGACGTTGAAGACACCAGCGGCAATCGGGATCAGGCCCACGCCAGCGATCACGAGCCCAATTGGCCAGGGAGCGACGAGTAAACCGGCGGCGACAATGGTGAGCCCAAGGCCGATTCGTGCCAGGCGTCCGTAGCCCGAGGCCATGAAACGCGTGAACGGGTTGCCTGTGGTTGCGGAATTGACTGAGTTCATGACGGTTCTCCTTCGTATAGAGTCGAGGTGAGGCCGCGTGCGGCTAGTGGGCGAAACGAATGTCAGGAAGAATGCGGCCCGCCCAGCGGGGCAGCCACCAGGCCTTCCGGCCAACGATGTGGAGTACGGCGGGCACGAGCACCAGCCGGACGAGGAAGGCATCGAGAAGCACCGCGGTGCCGAGAATCAGGCCCATCTCCTTCATCGGGAGCGTGCCAGCGATGGCAAACGTGAAGAAGACTGCGACCATGACCCCGGCCGCGGCGATGATGGGCCGTCCGGTGTGGGCGAGAGCGCCTTCGACGGCATCGACCGGGTCGTTCGAGCGTTCAAAGTGTTCCCGCGCAGAGGCGAGGAGGAAGACGGTGTAGTCCATGGAGATGGCGAATACGAGCGTGAAGAAGAAGAGCGGGGCCCAGGAGGTGAGATACCCCTGGCTTTCGAACCCGAGGAGCCCGGCAGCCCAGCCGTGTTGAAACGCGAGCGAACCGATGCCGAACGCTGCGCCGACCGAAAGCAGGTTGAACACCACTCCAGCGGCGGCGATGAACACGGCCTGCAGGGCGAAAAGCAGCAGGACAAAGCCCAGGACTAGCACCACCCCGATGACGATCGGTGCACGGGCGCCGAGCATTTGGTCAAGGTCGTGGTTTTCGGCGACGGGGCCGCCGAGCAGGGCGCCAGCCGGCAGTTGGTCGCGCAGGGTGGTGATCAACTGGGTGGAGGCTGCGCTGGATGGGTCTGTCGCGGCGATGGCGGTAATGAGGGTGTACCCGCCCTCGCCAGCCTGGGCGGGGAAGACCGCGGCGATGCCCGGGGTCTTGGACAAGGCGGAAGTGGCCGAGGCGACATCTGCGGTGGGCGGAAGAACGATCTGAAGCGGCCCCGGGCCACCTGGGCCGAACGCCGCCGACAGCGTGTCATAGCCTGAGCGGGCCTGTTCGGCCTTGGGGAGCACCGTGATGCTCGGCATGCCGGTTTCGAGACTGAGGAGCGGCGCGGCGAGCAGCAGCAGGAAGCCCGTTACGGCAACTCCGAGGAGCACCGCGCGCTTCTCCACCTGGGCGGCGAACCGGATCCACCAGGCACTCCGATGTTCGCCTACCGAATGCCAGGGAAGGGCGAGCCGGTTGACCCCGTGGCCGAGCAGCGCAGGCAGCAAGGTGAGCGCGGCGAGCAGGACGAATCCCACGGAGAGCATCATTCCCACTGCCATGGAACGGAAGGCCGGGATTGGCACGAGCAGGACGGCGGAGAGGCTAATCAGCACGGTGAGCCCGCTGAAGAGCACTGCCTTGCCAGTGGAGTCCATCGTGGTGGCCACGGCGCCCTGGACGTCATCCGGGGTGGCGTGCAGCGCGCCGCGGAAACGCGTGACGATGAACAGGGCGTAATCGATGCCGAGCGCGAGCGCGAACATCATGGCGAAGTTGAGGGTCCAAATCGAGAGGTTGGTGAACCTGGTGATGCCGAAGAGGATGCCCATTGAGGCTACCAGGCCGGCGGCCGTTAACAGCAGCGGCAGGCCGGCGGCGGCCAGCGAGCCAAAGGCGAGCACAAGAATGATTGCCGTGATCGGCCATGTGACCAGCTCCGCCTTCATCATGCCTTCGCGGTTGACGGCGTTGAAATCGGCCCAGAACGCCGGGGAACCGGTCAGCGCAACCGTGACGCTACCGTTACTGAGTTTGGCGAGCGGACCCGAAATGCGTTCCGCGGCGCGCACTGATTCGGTCGGGTCTACTCGCGAGCCAGCCTGGAGCATGACCGTGTGGCCATCGGGGCTGGGCTGAGGCGGCGCAGCTGGTGTGAGAGACGACTCAGCCGAGAAGACCGCGGTAACAGCGGCGAGTTTCGCCTGGAACTCTGCGGAATCGATGGTGAGGGTGTCGCTATGGATAACCGCCACTGCGGACTGCGAGGAGAAGCCCCCGAAGTTCTGTTCGATCAGGGTGCGGGCGGCGAGAGAGTCGCTGCCGTTGACTTCCCACATGGCGCCCGAAAGCGCGCTCTCGAGGCGGGGCGCGAAAACGCCCAGGGCGACGGCGAAGAACGCCCACAAACCGATGACGACTTTGCGGTGGCCGTGAGACCAGCGCCCGACGGCGGCGAGGGGACTCGGATCATGCATAGTATTACTCCTCAACGAACTAGAGATGTTTAGGGCAGGACGTGGGGCGCGGGGCGAGCAGATCAGGCCACGGCGAAGGCCCGGGCGTCTTCGGCGACCTGCTCGCGCAGGCGACCGCAGACCACGTCGCAGAGCTCGGTGACGGTCGGGTCAGCAACGCTGTAGTACGCGGCCGTGCCACGCGCTTCGCGGCTGACCATGCGGGCCTCGTGGAGGATGCGCAGATGCTTGCTCGCGTTCGCCTGGCTTGTGTTCAATCGCTCGACGAGTTCGCCGACGTTGAACGGACCCTGGTCCAGGAGCAGCCTGAGGATCGAAAGGCGAGTTGCGTCGCCAAGGACGCGGAAGCGCTCGGCAACGTGTTCAAGCAAGTTTTCGGGGATGGAAGATGACATACTGCTACTCTATCGCTATATATCGATGCAGTCAACAACTGGAGACCGCCTTTCGAGCCGGGTCGGCACCGTGCCCGCGCGGTTCGCGCGCTCGGGCTCCACGGGCCTGCAGTGGGGCCCGGAGCGGGACGATGGGCGAGCACGCTCACGGGAGTTCGTTTCGCCGCGTAGTCGAGCATATCGGGCCACACATCGAGGCCGTCCTTGTCTGCTTTCATCTGTTCGAACTTGTTCAACGCAACTCCCACCTCCGCCAGCATCGGTGGACGGGGTTACCGGAGAGTTGCGTGGCGATGACGGGCGGATGACGAACAGAAGTCCGGGAGGTTTCGGAGGCGGTGGGGTGGGGTGTGACCGATCAGGTCAATGGCTTAGGGCGAAACGAACTCGCGAGTCACGGCCTCCGCCTCCGTCACCGGGTCGCGCGGTAACCACCGAAGGCCCGCTCGCTTCGCGATCTCTTCCCCGGTGGAGCCGGCGACGGCGGTTGGTGGTGAGGAGAGCAGCGCGAGTGAGTCCGCCAGTCCCATACGCTCTCCCCACAAGACCGAAAAGAGCACCCTGAGCCGTGGCTTGAGCGCCTCGGAAACCTCGACGAGCGTTTCGAGCGGGGTATCGGCCCCGAGAAACGTCACGCGCCAACCTCGTTGGTGGAGCGCGAGCCCGAACATCGCGAGCGGGATGTCGTGGTACTCCCCTGGTGGGCACGCGAGCAAGACTCGGGGACCGGCACCGCGATCCCACCCGCGGCTCAGTCCCATCAGTCGCCCTCGGAACGCGTTCATAGCAACGTGCTCCTGGCCAATCGAGGTACGTCCCTCGGCCCAGTCGTCGCCGACTTCCCGGAGGCACGGCAAGAAGACGTCGCGGATCGCGCTGTCGAGGGAGAGCCGGGCGAATACGAGGTCCACTGCCGCTTCGATAGAGGCTTCGTTCAAGGATCGAAACGCCTGGGCGAGCGTCGCCCGGCACTCGTCCGCTGGCGGCACTTCTAATGGCACCGGAGGGACGCCCTCGCTAGAGTCCACGGCCAGCACCTGGCGCGCCGCGTCGCCGGCGGATGCCCCGCTGGCCATGAGTTCGGTGACCATGCGGATGCGCCGAACGTCTGCTTCGCTGTAGAGGCGGAAACCGCCAGCTGTGCGTTCCGGTTGGAGTAGGCCGTAGCGGCGCTCCCACGACCGAAGGACTTCGGCCGAAACCCCGGTCTGTTGGCTGAGGGCGCCGATGCGGATCAACATGCGAAAAGTATACCCCTTGGCAGACATTAGACAAACATTTGACAAACCGCCGAATATCGGCGAACGTAAGTTCACATACTCAGAGAGTTCGTACGCTGCCCCAAGCTGATTCGGGGGCGCCATTGAAGGAGGTTGAGTTGGCAAAGAAGTCATCCACAACCGGACGTCCCGCTCCGCGTAATCTGCGCCGCTGGAACCTGGCAATGGCTGCCCTGCATCTCGCGCAAGGTACGCTCCTGCTCCTGATTGCGAGCAGTTTCTCGTTGCCAGTGACAGCCGCATTCGTTGAAATGAACGAGCAGACGCAGGCCCTGGAGCCGCGGCTGCGCACGCTCTTCGACGTGCGGATCGCCCCGATCATTGCGAGCTTCCTCTTCATGTCGGCCATCGCGCACCTCGTGGTTTCGTTGCCCGCAGTGTACCCGTGGTACCAAAGGAACCTTGGCCGCGGTATCAACTACGCCCGTTGGATCGAGTACGCATTCAGTTCATCTGTAATGATCGTCGTGATCGCCATGCTCGTCGGCATTTACGACGTGGTGGGCTTGATTTCCATTTTCGCTCTCAACGCCACCATGATCCTGTTCGGCTGGATGATGGAACGCCACAACCAGTCCACCGAATCCACGGATTGGACTGCCTATATCTTCGGCTGCGTCGCGGGCATTGTGCCCTGGCTCGGAGTGGCCATCTACCTCGCTGGGGCAGGCGGGACCGGCGACGGGGTTCCAACCTTCGTCTACTACATCTTCGGGACCATGTTCGTGGTCTTCAACATCTTCGCCATCAACATGTTCCTCCAATACCGGCGGATCGGGCCGTGGCGAGACTACGTGTTCGGCGAGTTCGTCTACATCATGTTGAGTCTCAGCGCCAAGTCACTGCTCGCCTGGCAGGTCTATGCGGGGACTCTCCAGCCCAACTAACGGCGTCGGCGCAGACGTCGCCAGAAAGAGGTCATCACCATGAGAATCGCAATCACTGGAAGTACAGGAATGATTGGCACCGCTCTGCGGAGCAGCCTGGAAGCAGACGGCCACTCCGTCGTCTCGTTCGTTCGCGGCGGACCGGACACGCCGGGCTCCACGTGGGACCCTCCGTCGGGCTGGATTCGCCCTGGGGCGTTCGAAGGCGTCGATGCGGTCGTTCACCTGGCTGGCGCATCAATCGGCGAGGGCCGCTGGAGCGACTCACGGCGCAAAGAGTTGCTCGACAGCCGGGTCATCCCCACTCGCCTGCTCGTAGCGCAGCTTGCAGCGCTGCCGAACCCGCCGGCGCTGATCAGCACATCGGCGGTGGGCTACTACGGAAACCGCGGGGACAGCGTGCTCACCGAGGACTCGGACCGTGGGACTGGCTTCCTCACCGATGTCACGGCTGCCTGGGAAGACGCGGCATTGAGTGGACCCGGCGCCGGGCTTCAGACAAGTATCCTGCGCTTTGGGGTTGTGCTTTCACGAAAGGGCGGAGCGTTCCCGCGGATGCTGATGCCGTTCCGTTTTGGCGTGGGCGGGACGCTCGGCCGCGGGCGGCAGTGGATGTCCTGGGTAACGCTTGATGATGTGGTCGCCGCCATTCGGTACGCCATCGAAACCAAAGCAACCGGGGTGTTCAACGTCACCGCGCCCCAACCGGTCACCAATCGCGAGTTCACCCGGGCGCTGGCGAAAGCCGTACACCGTCCGGCCCTGTTTCCGGTCCCGCCGATCGCGCTCCGCCTGCTGCTCGGCGAATCTGCCGATGAACTGCTCCTCGCCAGCCAGCGGGTCGTTCCTTCGCGCCTCACTGCCGCTGGGTTCACGTTCCAACATGCGGACATCGCCACCGGGATCGCCGCGGCGCTGAAAGACGTGCCGTGATCATGAAGATCCACCGATTTACGGATACCCAATTCCTCCCGGTCGACCTGGAGACCAGTTGGCGATTCTTCTCCGACCCCCGAAACCTGCAACTGATGACGCCGCCATCGCTCAACCTCGTACCGACGTCGGAGCTACCGGAAGCGATGCATCCTGGCCTGATCGTGACCTATCGGGTGAAGCCGGCGCTTGGCATCGCCCTGACGTGGGTGACCGAGATAACGCACGTTGTGGACCGTCAGCTCTTCGTGGATGAGCAACGGTTCGGGCCGTATCGCTTCTGGCATCATCAGCATCACTTCCGGGAAGTGGCGGGCGGGACGGAAGCGCGCGATATCGTGCACTATGCACTGCCCTTTGGGCCCGTTGGCGAACTGGCAGGTGGCCCGGTGGTCAAGAAGCGAGTGGCAGAGATCTTCACCTTCCGCCGGGCCGCCCTCATCCGGCAGTTTGGCGCCGGCGCTTCGGCGCCAGTTGCGGGTGGCGAATATCTTGAGCCCGGCATCGGGCGTGCATCGAAGCTCGCGTAAGGGACGGTTGATCGCCGAGCACGGTGCAGCTCGCGGGCGCGGGGTTCGGCGCAGGTCTGGTCGACCGCTACTCGAGCGGCGGGAGATGGTCGTCGGGCCCGATGTCATCGGCGGCGCGGGAACGCGACATTGCGTATCCCACGCCCCCACCGATTGCGGCCACTCCGAGGAGCACCAGCAAGACGATTCCCCAGATTGGGAAACCGCCGCCATCGTCTGCCGCGTTGGAGCGTTGCGCGGCGGGCGTGGAACTGGTGACGCCGCCCTTCAGGGTTGGCACCGGTGACCCGGCGCCCGGGGAACCCGCGGGAATGGTACCTACCGCGGCGCCCGCGCCCGCGGTTGCTGCCTGGGTGGTGCTGCCTGTCGCTGGGGAGGTGCGCGCTGCCGTGGTGGGGGTTGCAGGCGCCGGGGTGAAGGTTGGGATCACCGCCGGGGTGACATTGCCGAAGGTGACGTCCAGCTGAACAGGGCCCGCCTTCCAGCGCGTGGTCTGGGCGGCGAAGCGTTCGCCCACCTTGATCCGCACCTCGGCGCCGTCCTTCCCGCATCCTGGAGTCTGGGATTCAGAGAAGACGTCCACGAAATAGACCGTCACTTTGGAGGCGCCTTCGCCGGTGAACTCGGTCCTGCCCTTCGTCCCGCAGAGGGTGGC
>JBDTVB010000039.1:0-9480 GCA_040007415.1 Anaerolineaceae bacterium | reverse complement strand
ACGTCAACAGCGTCGCGAGCGTTGGCGCCGCATTGGGAGTGGTCACGTTGATGATGTCCACCGCCGCGAACGTCCCGTTGGCCATGATCTTCGCCTGCGGGTCCGTAGTATTTGTTCCGGTGCCATCAGCGGCAACGATCGGCACGTTGTACTGGACGGCGGTGGAGAGCTCGCTCAGGTTGAGCATGAACCCGCCGTCGCCCTGGATGATGACGGCCTTCTTGCCGGTGCCGATGGCTGCACCGATTGCCAACGGAAGGGCGGGTCCGATGGCGTTGGAGGTGGGGTTGAGCGAGGTTCTCGGCTCAAGAATCGGCATCAACCGATTGCCCCACAGGTACGCCGGAATGGTCGCGTCGCGCACGATGAGAGCGTCCCGTGAGAGCATTCGGCGCATCGCGTTCATGATCGCTTCGAAGTCAGGGCCGATCTGGGCAAGCATCTGTCGCCGGGTAGACACGCTGAGCTCGCACGCACGAGCCAGGAACTCCGGATCTTTCGCGCCGCCTTCAAGCCCGCGGAGCAGACCAGCGATTGCCAGGCGGGCGTCGCCTACGACCGCCACGGCAGCCTGGTAATTCCGATTGATCACGCCAGCGTCCGCGTCGATATGGATGATCTTGCCCGAGATGTTGAGTTTGAAATCCCGCGTTTCGGAGGATTGGAAGCGCGTGCCAATGGCGAGCACCACGTCGGCCGTTTCGAACATTTCGGTCATTCCGGGCTGCGGCGAGAACGCACCCACACTCAGCGGGTGGTCTTCGGGGATGCTTCCCCGTCCGTTGGTGGTGGTGACAACCGGCGCGCCCAGCGCCTCGGCGAGCTGCACCAGATCTGCTGCGGCACCCGCCGAGACGACGCCTCCGCCAGCCCAGATGACAACGCGCTGAGCCTCATTCACTGCATTGATTGCTGTGCCGAGCGCCGTCTTGTTCGGGGCGAATCTCGGCCAGGACTCCATATGCGGAATATCGATCTCGCCGCGGGCATACTGGACATCGATCGGGATTTCGATTGCGCCTGGCTGCGGGCGCCCAGTGCGAATCTGGCGCGCTACTCTGACCACCGTCTCGCCTACATCCTCCGGTCGGCGAATCGACTCAGTGACGCGAGTAACCGTTCGAAGCATTGGGATCTGATTCTCCGCTTCGTGGAGGACCCCCTTCCCTTTGCCGTAGAGCCCCGTATCGACTTGTCCGGTGATCATCAGCACCGGCGAAGACGCGAAACCAGCTTCGAACAGTCCGGTCATACCGTTGCTGGCTCCGGGCCCGGTGCTCGTGATCGCCACTCCGAGCTTGCCGGTAGCTCGCGCATAGCCATCTGCCGCGTGAACCGCACCCTGTTCGTGGCGAACGGAGACCGGCGTTATCCCGCCGCCCCGAAAGATCGCGTCGTAGATCGGGATATTGTGGATACTCACAATTCCAAAGACATGCTCAACGCCCAGCGCGCGAAGTGATTCATAAACAGCTTCAGCCCCGGTGAGTTCGGACATGGGGTACTCCTCTTGCTTGCTCCTGGGGTGTGGCGACACCGAAACCCTGGACGGCGACGCCATCAGTCGCCGGATGAGCGCGTCAACCGCTCAGACGCGGAACGGGTGCGGCCCAAAGTCCGCTTCGTAGTAGGGCGAGATATGGGTACCGGGCCTAACGATGTGGTCGACCGCCCTGCGGTCTTCATCGGTGATTGTCACCTCGGAGGCCTTCAGGTTGTCTTCAAGCTGCTCCATCGTGCGCGGGCCGATGATCGGACTCGTAACCCCGGGCTGCGCCGCCGCCCAGGCGAGCGCGAATTGCGACATCGAAACGCCTTTGGCCTGCACAATCGGTTCCAGCGCCTCGATGGCGTCGTAGATGCGGTCGTTCATGCGGCGGCGTTGCATCGGGTTGGTGGCGTAGGAAGCCCAGCGCGAGTCCTCGGGTGGGTCTTCGCCCCGGTGGTACTTGCCCGTGAGCATGCCCCCTGCAAGCGGGCTCCACGGAATGACGGCCATCCCGTAGGTTTGCGCCATCGGGATCAGTTCGCGTTCGATCCGGCGGTCAAGAATGTGATACGGCGGCTGCTCGCAAATGAAGCGGTTCAACCCGAGCTCTTTCGAGACCCAGAACGATTCTACAAGCTGCCACGCGCCGAACGTACTCGTGCCGACGTAGCGCACCTTGCCTGAACGTACAAGGTCATCCATCGCGCGGAGAGTCTCATCGATCGGAATATCGGACTGGGGACGGTGGATCTGGTACAGGTCGATCCAGTCAGTCTGAAGCCGCCGAAGGCTCTGCTCGCACTGCTCGATAATGTGACGGCGGCTGTTCCCGTTTTCGTTGGGGCCAGAACCCATGTTTCCGTGCACCTTGGTCGCGAGCACTGTGCTGTTGCGCTTGCCGTTACGCTTGAGCGCCTCGCCAGTCACCTCCTCGCTCTTGCCAATGCTGTAGACGTTGGCGGTGTCGAGGAAGTTGATCCCGGCATCGATGCCACGGTCGATGATCGCGTATGAGTCTTCGGGGGTTGTCTTGCCACCGAACATCATGCAGCCAAGGCATAGCTTGCTGACTTTGACTCCGGTGCGGCCGAGCGGGCGCATTTCCATGTAGAGGTCTCCCTTTTTGAATGAACGAGCGGAACTAGACGGTGGCTGCCATGCCACCGTCTATGTTGATAGCCGCTCCCGTGATGTAGGCGCCGAGCGGTGAGGCGAGGAAAGCGATCATCGCCGCCACTTCGCGGGACTCGCCGACGCGTCCAAGCGGGATCGCCCCACCCATCCGCGCGTAGGCTTCGTCCAGCGTGGCGTCCGGGTTGCGCCCCCGAGCGGCGCGTTCAATCTGGCCGCTCTTGATTAGTCCCACGCAGATCGTGTTGACGAGGATGTTGTCCTTGGCCAGGTCTTTGCTCATCGCCTTCGTGAGGGCGATACCTGCGGCCCGGCTAACCGAACTGGGAAGCGTCCCGGCCCCCGGCGCCTTGCCGCCCACGTGAGTGATGTTGATGATGCGGCCGCCGCCGGCCCGCTTCATGAAGGGAATGGCTGCCTGGCTGCAACGCACGGCCGCCATCAGTTTGAGGTCGATGTCCGGTATCCAGTCGGCATCAGGAAGCGCGTCAAACGGAGCCCCGGCCGAACGCCCGGCGTTGTTAACGAGGATGTCTGCGCCCCCGAGCTTCTCCGCCGCCTGCTGGACGAATTGGTTGCAACCCGCAAGCGTGGACACGTCCGCCACGATGGCGACAACCTGCCCGCCCGTGGCCGAACGAATTTCGGCCGCAGCCGACTCGAGGATGTCGCTGCGCCGGGCGCAGATAGCGACGTGGGCCCCCTCACGGGCGAATTCCGTGGCAGCGGCCTTGCCAATACCTTCGCTCCCACCGGTTATCAGTACTGTTTTGCCAGTCAGTTCGAGTTCCATGCCCGGAGTTTACGCGGGAAAGCGCGAACCCGTTTGAGGCATCTCAACGCGCCAAAGGTCACACTCCCGCACTGAACCTGAGCATCTCCCTTGGGCTAGAATGCAGGCAACGCGAGGCCTTCCGCGAGATGGCGCGCGACCCTCTGGAGGTATTCGCATGAGCAAAGACATCGGCTTGCCGGTGAACGAGTCCTATCCCCCACCGCCGCGTGTACGGGCTGCTGCGGCCCTGAAGAGTCGCGACGAATACCAGGCGATGTACGACCGCAGCATCAACGACCGTGACGGCTTCTGGCGGGAGATGGCGAACGAGCACCTAGAGTGGATGGAGCCATTCCAGACGGTCTGCGAGGAAGACTTAGCGACCGGCAAGATCGGCTGGTTCCTCGGCGGCAAGTTGAACGTCTCGGTGAACTGTCTCGATCGACACCTTGCGACCCGCGCCGACAAAGTGGCGCTATTGCTCGAAGGTGATGAGCCGGGCGACAACCGTTCCATGACGTACCGGCAGGTGTACGAGGAGACCTGTCGCCTGGCCAATGCGCTCCGTGCCAAAGGCGTGGGCAAAGGGGACCGCGTCGCCATCTACATGGGGATGGTACCGGAGTTGGCCGTGGCGATGCTCGCCTGTGCCCGCATCGGCGCGATTCACTCGGTGATTTTCGGTGGGTTCAGCCCGCGTTCGATCCGCGATCGTATCGATGATTCAACGTGCAAGGCGGTCATCACGCAGGACGAAGGGAAGCGCGGGGGACGGCTCGTGCCACTGAAAGCAAACGTCGATGAAGCGCTCAGCAGCCCAGGCCACAGCGTCGAATTCATCTTCGTCTACAACCACACGGGAAACGCAGTGGAGATGCTGACGGGCCGGGACATCTGGTGGTCGGACGCTCTTGCGGGACAACGCACCACCTGCGCACCGGAAAAGATGGACTCCGAAGACCCGCTCTTCATCCTCTATACGTCCGGCTCCACCGGGAAGCCGAAGGGTGTGCTTCACACTCAGGCTGGCTACCTGCTCTACGCCAAGGTGACCCACGAGTACGTGTTCGACATCAAGGAGGACGACGTCTATTGCTGCGCCGCGGACGTGGGCTGGGTGACAGGCCACAGCTACATCGTCTACGGTCCCCTGGCGAACGGGACAACGAGCGTTATGTTCGAATCGATCCCCACCTATCCAGACGCCGGGCGCTACTGGGATATGGTCGACCGCCTGGGCATCACCATCCTTTACACGGCTCCGACCGCCATCCGGGCAATCGCCCGCGACGGTGATGAGCCAGTCCAACGCTACAGCCGCAAAACCCTCCGCGTGCTCGGTTCCGTCGGCGAGCCAATCAACCCGGAGGCGTGGCGCTGGTACTACCGCGTCGTCGGCGAAGAGAACTGCGCCGTGGTGGACACCTACTGGCAAACTGAGACCGGCGGCCACATGATCACGGGCCTCCCCGGAGCGATCGACATGAAGCCAGGCTCAGGCTCGCTGCCGTTTTTCGGCGTTCGACCCAGCGTGGTCGACGAAGTTGGGACCGAGCTGGACGGGAACGAGGTGACCGGGCGACTCTGTTTCGACGCCTCCTGGCCGGGCATGATGCGCACCATCTACGGGGACCACGACCGCTTCATCCAAACGTACCTCAGCACCTACGAGGGCCGCTACTTCACCGGAGACGGCTGCCATCGTGATCAGGATGGCTATTACTGGATCACCGGCCGCGTAGACGACGTGCTCAACGTCGCCGGCCATCGTCTCGGCACGGCAGAGATTGAAGGTGCGCTTGTCGGGCACCCGGCATGCGCTGAGGCCGCTGTCGTGGGCTATCCGCACGATCTGAAAGGCACCGGCATCTACGCGTACGTCTTACTGAACGCTGGCTACTCCGGTTCACCACAACTGGAGAAAGAACTCAAAGCCGCCGTCCGGACCGATATCAGCGCGATCGCGACGCCAGACAAGATCCAGTTCGTCGAGGGCCTCCCGAAGACCCGGTCGGGCAAGATCATGCGCCGCATCCTGCGCAAAATAGCTGAAGGCGAGCCCGAAAACGTAGGCGACGTGACTACACTGGCGGACCCGGCGGTAGTCGAAGATATCGTCCGCGGCGCGGTCTAGATTACGATTCCGCCCGCTGGGAGCGGTCTCTCTGATCTGCTAGAGTCCGCTCATCTCATCCGTAAGGGAAATCTCGTGAAGTTCGGCATCTTCTTCGAAATCTCGGTCCCGCGTCCGTGGGAAGCGGAGACTGAATACCAGGTCTATCAGAACTGTCTAGAACAGGTTCGGGTCGCGGACGAACTCGGATTCGACCAGGTGTGGGCTGTGGAGCACCACTTCCTTGAGGAGTACTCGCATTGTTCCGCGCCGGAAATCTTCCTCACCGCGGCAGCAATGCTGACCAAACAGATCCGCATCGGTCTCGGGATCGTCGTCTGCGTCCCGCAGATCAACAACCCGATCAAAATCGCTGAACGAACGGCGACGATGGATCTCATCACCGGGGGCCGGCTGGAAGTGGGCACCGGCCGCTCGGCCACGTGGACCGAGCTCGGTGGATTCGGCGTAGATCCCGACACCACAAAGAAGACATGGGACGAGTTCGTCCGCATACTGCCGAAGATGTGGACGCAAGAGCGATTCGGGTATGAAGGCGAATCGTTCAGCATGCCGCAACGGGCGATCCTTCCAAAGCCCCTTCAAAAGCCCCATCCGCCGATGTGGGTGGCGGTTACGAGTCCCGGAACCGAGATCGACGCTGCCGATCGCGGTCTGGGCAGCCTCGGACTAACCTTTGGTGGCTTCGCGGAGCAGGAGACGAAAGTCGCTGAGTATCGGCGTCGAATCAAGTACTGCAACCCGGTCGGCTCGTTCGTCAACGAGCAGGTGAACACCGTGAACTTCCTGTTCTGCCACCCGGACAACGAAACGGGGGTCAAGACGGGTCTGCGGTTGGCTGGCACGTTCAACTACATGGCGGAGCAGCTGTTGGCGGCGCGCCAGGCGTACCCCACACGTTCTTACCCCAACCTTGGATTACTGCCTGCATTGCGACGCGAATCAACTGCACCCGGGGCAGACGGCGGAGCGCCCGAAGGGACGTGCATCGGGAACCCGGAACGGATCATTCAAGTGTTGAAGAACTGGGAATCTGTGGGCGTTGACCGTGTCAACTTCCTCTTGAACGCGGTGGAGACCGTACCCCAGGAAGAGGTGCTTGCCAGTCTGCGGCTGTTCGCAAGCGAAGTTATGCCGAAGTTCGCATCCACCCGGCCGGTAGTTTCGGCCGGAGCGGGGGCAATCTAATGCCGCTCATCGGAACGCTCGACGTTTCCTCGCAGGCCGCCAGCGCGCCTTTGGTACTTGCGCCGAATACGGAGCCATGGGAGCTACCTGGTGCGGAGCACTTGCAGCTCATGTTCGAAATCGACGATTCACACATGGTCGACCTGCTGCCGCCAGCGCTGCACCCGACCATTCCGCCAACACTCCTGATAAACGTATTGCATGCCCCAAAGAGCAGCGTGGGCCAATTCACACTGGCGGAGGTACGCATCGGTTGCCGTTCTGGGGGCCGCCCACGAGCCTTTCTGGCCCAGGCGTACTGCGACTCGGCCCCGGCCGTTACCGAGCTACGGACGCGCTGGGGCTACCCGGTGACACAGGCAGAGGTGGTGCTCGACCCGCAACACCACCAGGTGCTGGCACGAGTCACGCTCCACGGGAAGTTGGTCCTGGACTGCGGCCTGAAGGGCCCGGAGGCGATCAACGGTGGGGATATCCAATACCTGCCAAACATGAACCTCGTACGCATCATGCGGAATGGGGCCGAAGCGGTGCGGCTCCTACAGGTTGACGCCGACTACGCCATTTTGAAGGCGGACCGCGGTCGTCCGACTGCCAGTGTCTTCGTCCCCGAGGCGTGGGCAGTTGGCGGCGCGACGCCGCAGTGGCCGGTATCGGCAAGCTACGCGACGGGCACCGTTACACTTCCGCGTGTGCGATACCTGGCCAACCCATCCCTTCGGCCGCTCGAAGCGGTGGAAGCGGTCTAACCACGCGCCGACGCGGTTGGCCGGCGAAGGGAAATGTCGGCGCAGGCTTCGCAGGCGCTCTCCGGGATCACCCCCACGCGCATGAGCAATCCGAATATGGTGCAGCCGAGGCAGAACCCAACGAACGCTTCGAGCGAGGCGGCAACAAGAATCGCCGCCGTCAGGACGTACGCCAGGGGCGTCAGACTGAACAGGAAGTAGCTGAGAACCGCGGCGAGCGAGAGCGTGGCGCCGATGCCCTGCGCAAATCGCTTCGGCGGGCCAGGTGTGAGGCGCGGCTCAGTCGGGAGGGAGGGTTCGATGAGCCGGGTAACCAGCAAGCCGAGAGGGCTGATCTTCGGACCAGCGAGGACGCGCGCCAGGAAGCCATAGGCAATCAGCGGCAACAACCATTCGTTGCCGCTGATCAGGAAGAGCGCGGTCATGACTACCACTCCGCCAGCGACCAAACGGGCCGAGACTTCGTTGACAGGATCGGGGAAGCTGAAGAAGGAGCGCATGGACGCATCGTAGATACTTCCGTCCGAAAATGCAATAGTTGACCGACTTACTCAACAATGATGATTTCTGCGGCGGATCCCCGTGGCGTGTAGACTCGCGCTCGAAGCGAGGGGATATGAATCGACTTGATGGAAAGGTTGCCGTCATCACCGGCGGCGCATCTGGAATGGGCGAAGCGACGGCCAGGCTGTTCGTGAGCGAGGGTGCTCGGGTAGTGATCGGTGACTTGCAGCGCGAAAAGGGCGAAGCGGTGGCCGCATCCATCGGGCGCGAGTGCCGTTTCGTCGCCACGGATGTGAGTTCATCCGAAGACGTCCAAGGTCTTGTGAACGCGGCCGTCAACGGCTTCGGCAGACTCGATATTATGTATAACAACGCGGGTATCGGTGGTGGCGAAGGCTCGATCCTTGAGTGCAAAGAAGAGACGTTCGATCGGATCATCGCCGTGGATCTGAAGGCGGTCTGGTTAGGGATGAAACATGCACTCCCGCACCTCATTGCTTCGGGGAACGGTTCGATCATCACCACAGCCTCCGTCTCTGGTTTGATGGGAATGCCGGGGCAGGGCGCCTACGGCTCAGCGAAAGGCGGCGTCATCCAACTCACGCGCGTCTGCGCGGTGGAGTACGCGGCGCAGGGGGTCCGGGCGAACTGCATCTGCCCCGGCGGCATCCTGACACCCATCCTGTATGCGAACCCCGCACTGCCGGCGCCAATGGACCCAGAAGTGTGGCGAGCGCAACTGGCCCACGCCCAGCCTATCCCCCGCGCTGGCCTGCCCGAAGATATCGCTGGGGCAGCCCTCTGGCTGGCTTCAGACGATTCCTCTTTCGTCACGGGCCAGTCGATCGTTGTCGACGGCGGCTGGACGGCATCAGCCCGGACGCGATTTCCGCAACGAGGAGAGAGTTGAGCGATTCGGACACGGACGACCTGCTGATCATCGATGGTGATTCGCACGTGCTGGAACCGCCGGATCTGTGGGATCGCTACCTGGAGCCGGAGTTTCGTCCTCGTGCTATCCGGATCACGCGCAGCATCCCCCTGCGTGACGGGGAACCGCGCGGCATCGCTCCACTGGCTGGTCCCGCGGCGGGTCGCGCACCGAGCGAAGATGCGGAACTGAACATGCCGGAGATGGCGTGGGAGCTGAAGGCCCGACTCGCGGCGGACGAGCACCTGATCATCGACCGCCAGGTGATCATGAGCGGCGGCCTCGCCGGACTGGGCGGAAACGGCGTGCCCCGCGCCAATTTGCCCTACATGACTTACCTCGAGGGCGCCCCGCTCGCCAGCTTCGATACCGATGAGCGGATCAAGCTGTTCGATTCGATGGGCGTCCACGGCGGCGTCGTCTTTCCCACGATCGGGATCCTCTGGGATACGGATGACCTGAAGCTCGCCGACGCGTATAGCCGGGCATATAACCGATGGGCGTACGACTTCGTTGGCGACCACCCGGACCGTATCTACCCCATGGCGCACATTTCGCCACACGACCCCGCAGACGCAC
>JBDTVB010000038.1:0-9654 GCA_040007415.1 Anaerolineaceae bacterium | reverse complement strand
AGGCGAAGGTTGGGGAAGCGCGCGAGCAGCGTCTGCACGCCGATCTGCGCCTCCAACCGGGCCAGCGGCGCGCCAAGACAGTAGCGCCGTCCGCCGCCGAACGCCACGTGGTCGATGTCTTCGCGCGTGATGTCGAACTTGTGCGGGTCTTCGTGGAGGCGAGGGTCGTAGTTCGCGCCAGCGAGTGAGACGGTGATGGACTGGCCAGCGTGCATCGGGCAGCCAGCGATTTCGCGGTCATCCACGGTAATCCGCCCTGAATAGGTCACCGGCCCTTCGAAGCGGAGCATCTCCTCAACCGCATTGCCGAGCAACGCCGGGTCGCCGCGAAGCATCGCCGCCTGTTCCGGGTGCTCAAGCAGGTTCTTCATGCCGTTCCCCAGCAGGTCAGTGGTTGTGACGTTCCCCGCGCCGAGGAGCAGTGCGATCATCGAAATGACCTCGTCGTCGTTGAAGAAGCTGCCATTCTCCTCGGCGTTCAGGAGGCCGGTGATCAGGTCGTCACGCGGCTCGGCCCGGCGCTCGGCGACTGCTCGCTGAAGATACGCCTCCAGCTGGCCCCGCGAGGCGATCGCCCGCTGCTTCGTCTCTTCGCTCGCGAACGGGTCGAAGCCCGCTGCCACCCCTTCATCCGTCCAGCGCTTGAAGTCCGCCTGGTCACCGGGGTCTACTCCCAGCATCTCGGCGATCACGATCGTTGGGTACGGCTGGCAGAACGCGGTCATCAGGTCGAAGGAAGGCGCGTCGCCCACAGCGTCGATCAGTTCGTTGGCAATCTCTTCCACCCTCGGTCGCATCTTTTCGATTGCGCGCGGCGTGAACGCTTTGGTCACAAGCGCACGCAGACGGGTGTGGTCCGGCGGGTCGAGGAAGAGCATGCTTGGCTTGCGGTCGTCTGTTTGGTTGCGGAACATCTTGTTGAAGGTGCCATCGGCAGCCTTGCGGGGGTCCACGGCGAGGTCACGGTCGTTCAGAATCGCGTGAACGTCTTCGTAGCGAGAGACGATGTAGCGGCCGAGCATCGGGTCGTGCTGGATGCGGCCAGCCTCGCGTACTTCATCGAGCAGCGTAAACGGATCCCTCTGGTACTCAGGGTTACGGGGGCTGAGGGCAAGTCCGTTCGGGACGGTAGGCGGCGTCGGCTGGTCGGGCATCGTAGGCACTCTGGTCGCAGGATGTGCACCAGCGTAGCAAACACGAACGTCATTCGAAAGGAGGCTCAGCGTCGAAGCACTGCCTCAGTCCGCATCGCCGCGTGAGCGCAGGGCGTCCGCAGCCTCGCGCAACGCTCCGAAGAGTTCCTCGGTGTCTACGCGCATCGCCAGGTAGCGAGCCCCGATGAGGACGTAGTTGGCCCGTTCAGCCTCTCGCGGAACGGGCGAAAGGAGGACCACCTGGACGCCGGCGTCTATCAACTCGTCGCACTGCACTAGAGAGCAATCGGAAGGCGTAGTGAGGATGACCTCGCCCGCGCGGACGTCTTCGAACGCCCCATCCTGATGGGCGACTGAGAACCCTGGCGCTCGGGCGATACGCCGTGCCAGCGCTTTCCCCAAAGCAGCATCCCCAACAATGACGTGAACTCCGGTGTCAATCATGCGCACAACCCACTCGGCTGATGATGCGCTGATGGCGCCCGAAAGTGGATGGGCGAAGGGCCGCGATTCAGGGGCCGAACGTCCGTTTGCTTGCGAACGCAGCAGTGACCCCTTCCACTGTCGTACGATGCTCGCGTGACTACACCTGACCAGGCAATGCGCGAGTCGGAAATAGCAAGGCGGCTCGCTGAAATGGCGACGACGAGCGAGGTACTTGTCAGTGCTGCGGATCTCGGCGAAGTCCTGCAAGCGCTCGCCCTGCGCGCACAGACTGTGACCGATGCGGACTACGTCGCGATCGCCACTTTCGATGATGACAGACATCTGACGCGGTTCATCTATACGGGAATGAGTGAAGAGCAGGCGCGGAAGCTGGGAAACTCTCCTTCCGGCCGCGGGCTACTTGGCGAACTCGCGCGACGTTCGAAACCGATTCGCATCGATCGTCTGCGCGAACACCCGGCATCCTCCGGTTGGCCGGCCACGCACCCGGACATGGAAGCCTTCCTCGGGGTGCCCATCCGCGCTGGAGAGCGAACGATCGGCTCTCTCTACATGACGCGGGCGCCGGGCCGCCCGCCGTTCGCCGAAACGGATGAAGCAGCAGCAGCGGTCCTCAGTCTCCAGGCCGCCGTCAGCGTTGCCTCGGCTATGCACCGTGAACGTAGCGGCCGCGTCTTCCTTCTCGAAGAGCGCGTGCGCATCGCCCATGACTTGCACGATGGCACGATCCAGTCGCTCTATGCGCTCGGACTCGAATTGGACGTGGCTACGAGTCTCGATGTGGGTCCGGAGGTGGGCGAAGTTATCCGTGCCAGCATCCAACGCATCAACGACCTGATCTCAGACATCCGCGGTTACATCACGATGCTCGAGGCTGAATCACCGCTCGCCCAGCCGGAGCTTGCGCGGGATATCGCCTACGTCATCCGCCAGCTCGTGCCACCGGGCACTGATGTCGTGGTCAACATCACGGCGGCGGCCCTCCAGGAGTTGACGTCTCGCGATTCGGAGGACCTCCTCTACATCGCCCGCGAAGCGCTGAGTAACGCGATTCGCCATGGCCTCCCCACCAAAGTTGCGATCGACCTGCGTCAGTCGGCCGAAGCGACCTCGCTCACCGTCCAGGACAACGGCGTAGGGTTTGACCAGGCCAACGTCCGCCTCGGCCTCGGCACCGTGACCATGCGAACGCGCGCCGAACGCCTCAACGCCCAACTGACGATTGTGGCCATCCCTGGCATGGGCACTACCGTCCGAGTCACGCTACCCCGGAGGACTGATGACTGACCTGATCCATGTACTGCTGGCGGACGACCACGACATTGTCCGTTCGGGCCTTAAGGCCGCGTTGCGCGGACATCCCGAGTTCGCCGTGGTCGCAGAGGCGCGGGACGGCGAGGAAGCCGTGCGGGAGGCAAAGAGGCTGAAACCCGAGCTGGCCGTGCTCGACGTTCGTATGCCCGGGTTGAACGGGATTGAGGCCTGCCGGGAGATCCGCCAGGAATGCCCGGAAACCAACGTCCTGATGCTCACTTCCTACGCGGACGAGAAAGCCGTCATGGCCGCAATCGTTGCCGGTGCGAGCGGCTTCATGCTCAAAGAGGTCAAGACGGCCGAACTGATCGATGCGATGCGAACCGTGGGGAGCGGCGGAAAGACGCTCGACGCAGCCAGTTCGGCCGCCGTTATCGACCAGATCCGCCGGGGCAACGTGGTCACCGAAGAGGACCGCATCGCCCAGCAACTCTCGGAGCGAGAGTTGAAAGTGCTGGATTACATCTCGGAGGGCATGACGAACCGCGAAATCGGCGAGGCGATGTTCCTTTCGGAAAAGACCGTGAAGCACCATGTGAGCGACATTCTCAGCAAGTTGGGCTTGACGCGGCGCGTGGAAGCCGCCACCTTTGCCATCCGCCGGGCCGCGAGCCGTCCCCCCGAGAATTCTCCGGGGAGTTGACTGCGCAGCCGGGCGAGCTAGCACAAGGAGCTCCACCCTTGGAGATCGAATTCGTCCACGCCGACCCGGATGTGCACGGCGCGGCGTTCCTCGCCCTGTTTGATCACGCCCTCGAAGATACCGGCCACCCGGCGCGCGTGATGGCCGTGCCGCTCCACGACCTCTGGGTGGCGCTCGATCACGGTGTGGTGGTTGGGGGCGTCCTCTGCAGGGAGATCCAGGCGCATGGCAAGAACCTCGGCGGTGTCGAGAACCTGGTCGTCGCCGGTACGCACACCGGCCGGGGTATCGGGCGCCGCCTCGTGGCAATGGCCGAGCAGCACTACCGCCAGCGTGGACTGCAGGGCATGCAGCTCACCGTCCGCGCAGACAACGCGCCGGCGCGCACGCTCTACGATTCCCTGGGCTATCAGATTGTGGAGCGGCGGATCCGCCTCTGGAAGGAGTTCACCGTGGAGACCAACGAGCCGGACCTGGGCGGCAACAAACAGGTGATTGTCCGCTGGACCGAGGACGTCTGGAACAGCGGCAAGCTGGAACGCGTGGGCGACCTTGTCAGCGACCGCTGCATCCGCCATGACCCCGGGAAGCCCGCCCGGCGCATCAACGTCGCCGAAAACGTCGAGCGCATTGCCTCGTTCCGCAAGCAGGTGCCGGACCTGCACTTCACGAACGACGACCTTGTGGCTGAAGGCGACCGCGTGGTCGCCCGTTTCAGCATGACGGGCACGGACCCGGAGAAGCGCGAGAAGTTCGCCTTCAGCGGGATCGAGATCTTCCGCGTACAGGCAGGCCGCATCGTCGAAACGTGGTCCAGCGAGACGGCGCCCGGCCCCTGGCAGGACTCACCCCGCCGCTAGAACCCGCCGGTGGCGGCGAACAGTTGCCACTCCTCCGGCACCCCTTTGAGCGCGTGGCGACCGCGGTCTGCGAACGTCAGTCCGGAACCGCTGACGAGGTCTTTCACGGTGCTGGAGACGAGCGTCTCCCCCGTGCCCGCCATCGCTGCAACTCGCGCCGCAATGTGGACGCCAATCCCCGCCACATCGTCCCCTCGGGTCTCGATCTCGCCGGTGTGCATACCGACGCGCATCTTCAGACCGAAGGCCGTCAGAGACTCGTGCAGTTCCAGTCCGCAACGCACCGCCCGGCTTGGACCATCGAAGGTGGCAAGAACTCCGTCCCCGGTGGACTTCACGAGCCGCCCACCGTGACCGGCCACGGCAGAGGCAACCGCCTTATCATGCTCATCCAGCTTGCTTCGCCATGCTGCGTCGCCAACCTTCACCGCGGACTCTGTCGACCGCACGAGGTCGCTGAACAGTACCGTCGCGAGGCTGCGACCGGAGAAGGGAACGTCGCTCTCCTTCAGGTTCTGCTCGTCGATCCAGGCAACAAGCTCGTCCCCGGGCATCTCAATGTGCTCGGTCCCGGGCAATTCCAGATATCTCGCGTTGGGAATGTTTGCCGCGAGATACCTGCCCGACCCGACAGGAACGCCCAGATCGCCAGTCCGGTGAATGACCAACGTAGGCAGGTGGAGGTTCGGGAGGACGTGGCGAACATCGGCCTCGTAGGCCGCCGTCCAGTGAGCCCGGAAACCCGTTGGCGAAACCCTGTCTCGCAGGGTGCGACACGCCCGACTAAGCATTTCGGGGTGCTCAGCGTAGGTGGCGGGGCCGAATACGCTTACCCATTCTCCGATCACGGCATCGTCGTCGAACCCGTCAACGAGCTTCTCTGTGTCGCGTACAAACTCGGCCACCGTCCTTGGGTCGCCCGAAGGGTGCCCGGGACGCTTCCGCCACGAGGCAAACGAACCGTAGAACGCCAGGGAGCGCACACGTTCAGGGAACGTCGCCGCGAACACCGCCGACATCGGTCCGCCTTCGGAAATTCCGATGAGGTGAACCTGGGTGCTGCCAACCGCGTCGAGAACTGCGCGAATATCATCAAGTCGTTCGTCGAACGTAAATGTTGCATCCCTATCGGACATGCCGTTACCGCGCTTGTCGAACGTGATGACTCGGCCGAGGGTCGCGGCCCCGAGGTAGAACTCGCGCAGCAGTGGGATTGTCCAGTTCTGCTCGAGATGAGAGGTCGCACCGGGCGCTATGAGGATGTCGTTCGGGCCATCGCCCAGCGTGAAATAGGCGATGCGCACATCGCCGCTCCGGGCGTAATAAACCTTCGGCATCTCTAACATTTGTGCCGGAGTCTACACCACCCGAGTGACGAACTGTCAGGCACATAGGGAGGGCCCTCTCAGCGAGACGGCGTCCGGCCCCTGGCAGGACTCACCCCGCCGCTAGGCGGGGCGAATGGCCTGCGTCCTACGCCTCCGTAACTGCCAGCACCGAGACCAGGCCGAAGAACCCTGACGCAGCCTCGGCGTGAGAGAGCACGTGGCAGTGGAACGCCCAGAGCCCCACTTCGGTGGCCTCGATGATGCAATCGAAGCGGTTACCCGGCGGCACATCGATGGTGTCGCACTTGTACGGGGTGATAGGGTTCCCGTCGCGAGCGAAGACCTCCATCGTCATCCCATGCAAGTGCATCGGGTGGTACATCATCCCTTCGTTCATCCAGCGGACGAGTATGCGTTCGCCCTTCTTGGCTGCGAGCGCGTCAGTGGCGGGGAAGCTCTTCCCATTCCACGTGAAGCCGAGGAGGGAGTCGTTCATGATCAGGATGTATTCGCGGTCGTACTTTGGGTAGCTCGCCTTGTCCTTCGGGTCGACGATGAACGCGCCGAGGAGCCCGCGGTTCACCTGGTCCGCCGAATCGTGGTGCGAGTGGTACATGTGTGAGCCAGAGTTGCGGAGCGTGAATTCGTAGGTGTACGTAGCGCCCGGCTTGATCGGTTCCTGCGTCACGTAGGGCACACCGTCCATCTTGTTCGGGACGTAGATGCCGTGCCAGTGGATGGTGGTGCTGCTGGTCAGGTTGTTCTTGAGATTGATCCGGACCGTGTCACCCTCGGTTGCCCGCAGCGTCGGCCCGGGGATCATGCCGTTGAACCCCCGTGCCTTTTCCACCTTGCCCGGGGAAACTTCCCAGTCCACCTCATCGGACGTCAGGTCGAAGATCTTGACCCCGTTCTCGATCCGCGGGGCGAGCACCGACATCCCCTTGCCCTTGGTGATTGGGGTGGCCTGGTTCTTGAGAAAGTCCTCGATCCCCTGCTTGTGGTCGGCATCGATCTTTGCGAAGCCATCGCCCGCCTGGGCAACGGGAGTGGTCGCTCCGCCAGTCGCCGTGGCACCGGCCTTAACCGCGTTTGCCGGGGCGCCAGCGGGCGCTGCCGCTTTGCCGCCCGTCGGGTCGTCGTAACAGGCACCGACCAGCAGTCCGCCAGCGATCGGTAGGGTGGCGCCCACCACGCCCGCGCGCTTGAGGAAGCCGCGGCGTCCCATTCGTCCATTGATCAGTGATTCGTCCATGCCTTCTCCTCCGGGCTCATTCGATTATCTTCCCACTGCACGCGGTGCTGACGAACGGCCAACTGGTCGCGTTTTGAGGGTCGTCCGGTCACCATTGTGATGGTTTTCACGCAGTTACCATGCGACAAACACGCCGCTCCCGCAACTCCGCCCGTGACGCCGTCACCGGTTCAAAGCGGTGGTTGCTCACCCAGGAACGCCAAATGTCGATTCCGGCCGTTCAGCCCCGCGTGTGGTGCCCGGTCGCCCGTGCCACGGGAACGGGAACAAGGCACAATGACAGGGACGGGGCGCACTGGTCGCCGTCAATGGAGGAAAGCAATGACAGAGAACGCTCGTACTATCGTCGTCCCGCTGGACGGCTCTACAGTTTCCGAAGCGGCTGTACCCGTCGCAGCCTGGCTCGCGAAGGCCACGGGCGCCGCAGTGCGCTTCGTCCACGTCATAGACGATGACCGCCTGGCCGACACGCCGCAGGAGATCACCCTCGCCAAGGACCGCTTCGCCACCTACTCCAGGGGCCTGGCCGAACGTGCTGGAGTCGCCGAATCGACGACGGACGTGCTGAGCGGCGACGCCGCGGCCCAGCTGCTCCGCGCTGCTGAAGGTGCAGCCTTCGTCGTCATCGCCAGCCACGGGCGCGGCGGATTCCGGGCATCCCTCGTTGGCAGCGTGGCTGACAAAGTGGTGCGCGGCACTCCGGTGCCGGTCTTCCTTGTCCCCGGCGCCCCGGCCAGTGGCGCTCCTGCCAGGGGCAAGCCGTTCGTCGTTGGGCTGGATGGCTCGCCCGAAGCAGAGCGCAGCCTTGCGCTGGCCAGGGAACTGGCCGCGGCCACGGGCGCCAAACTGGCACTCGTCCGTGCATTCTCCATTCCCCCGCCCGTCGGTATCGAATTCTCGTACTACCCCCCAGATGTCATCACCTCGCTGCAGGACTCTGCCACGGAATACATGCGCGCCATGGTCCAGCCCGGAGAATCGGAACGCGTGGTCCAGGGCGATGCCGCCACCGCTATCCAGGACGCAGCAAAGGAACTCGATGCGGGGCTGGTGGTGCTCACTTCCGGAGGCAAGGGACTGGCCAAACGGCTCGCCTTCGGAAGCGTCACCGACCGCGTCATGCATGCGATCGAACGCACGCTGCTGATTGTCCCGCCGAAGCGCGACTGAGGGCGCCGCAGGTGAGTGGCCCGTGGTGCTTGCGCGCCTTTGGTTCTACCAGCTACGATTGTTGACAGATTTACTCGACTTTAGGGAGGACAGTCGCAAGCCAGCAGCCGCGCGGCCCACGCCAGCTTGTGATTCGTCAGCACACCATCCATGCGCGTATCTACCCGCAGCGACTACGGGCTGAGAGCACTGATCGAACTTGCCGGGGACTACGGTCGGGGGCCGCTGCAATCATCGGAGATCGCATTGCGCCGCCACATCCCCGAGCAGTACCTCGATCAGCTCCTCACAAGCCTGCGCAAGGCGGGCTTCATCCGCTCCGTGCGCGGACCCTCGGGCGGCCACGAACTGGTTCGCGATCCGAACACGATCTCCGTGAAGGATGTCATCGAAGCGCTGGAAGGAAGCCTTGCACCGGTGGCCTGGCTGGACGAACCCCCCGAACTGACCGACCACCCTCACCAGTGCGGCCAGCGCGAAATCTGGGAACAAGTGCGCAAGGCGAATAGCGAAATCCTGGCCTCCTACAGCGTGGCAGACTTGCTTGAGCGCGAACCCCACGCCACTACCGGAAGGTACGTGATATGACCGTCGCAAGCGGACAGCCGCAAGTTGTCGATTCTGTGCTCGGGTTGATCGGTGCCACGCCGCTTGTGCGTCTGCAGCGCGTCATCCCCCAGGGCGCCGCCACGGTTCTCGGCAAAATGGAGAGCCTCAACCCCGGCGGCAGCGTGAAAGACCGTATCGCCCTCCAGATGATTGAAGATGCTGAACGCTCCGGCGCCCTACAGCCGGGGGCGACGATCGTTGAGCCCACTTCCGGCAACACGGGCATCGGCCTCGCCCTCGTCGCGGCGGTCAAGGGCTACCGGCTGGTGCTCACCATGCCGGAAGACATGTCGGTGGAACGGCGGCGGCTGCTCGAACGGTACGGCGCCGAACTGATTCTCACCCCGGCAATTGAGGGCATGACCGGTGCGGTCTTCGCGGCGAACCAGCTGCTCAAGGAGAACCCGAACTACTTCATGCCACAGCAGTTCGAAAACCCATCCAACCCTGAGGTGCACTACCGCGCCACCGGCCGGGAGATCATTGAAGCTGTTGGCGCCCGCGTTGATGCTTTCGTGGCGGGAGTCGGCACCGGGGGCACAATCACGGGCGTCGGCCACTTACTGCGCGAGACGTACGGCTCGGAGGTCCTGATCGTCGCTGTCGAGCCGTCCCGGTCGCCGGTGTTGAGCGGTGGGCGAGCGGGCATGCACGGCATCCAGGGGATTGGCGCCAGTTTCGTCCCCGGCGTCCTCGATCGCACGGTCTACAACGAAATCCTCCGTGTGGAGGACAAGGACGCCACCCAGATGAGCCGCCGCCTCGCCCACGAAGAGGGCATCCTTGCGGGCATCTCGGCTGGCGCCAACGTCTTCGCGGCGCGCGAGATCGCCGAACGCCTCGGCGCCGGAAAGACCGTCGTCACCATCATCTG
>JBDTVB010000037.1:0-9730 GCA_040007415.1 Anaerolineaceae bacterium | reverse complement strand
GCACCGCTTTGAGTTGTACCGCTGCGCTTCCGGCCCCCTGCATCCAGATAGCTGCGCCTCCGCTCTGCTATCCTCCCTGGATGGACTTTCTCAAAGTCGATCGCAAGCCAGACCTCCACGACCCGGTGGCGGTCATGGCTTTCGCCGGCTGGAACGACGCTGCCTCAGCTGCGACCAATGCCGCCCGCTTCGTCGTCCGTCGGCTCGGCGCTCGGAAGTTCGCAACGATCGACCCTGAGCCATTTTTCGATTTTCGGGAAAACCGGCCCAGGGTTCGCGTGAACAGCAGGGACGAGCGTGAGATCAGCTGGCCCGCCAACGATTTCTTTTACGCCCGGAACCCCTCAGGCCCGCACGACATCGTCGTGGCCGTGGGAATCGAACCCAACTTGAAGTGGGGGCCCTTCGCCGAGGCATATACTGGGCTGTTTCGGCAGTTGAACGTGACGCTTGCGGTCTCCCTTGGTGCGTTGATGGCGGAGGTTCCGCATACGCGTGACGTTCGGGTCACGGGAAGCGCCTTCGACCCGTCAGTGGCCGAGGGACTCGACTTGAGCGTCTCGAACTACGAGGGGCCGACAGGCATCGTGGGGGTGCTCCACCAGAGGCTGCGCCAGAGCGATCTCCCGGCTGCCAGTCTCTGGGCGAACGTTCCTCACTACATAACAACTGCTCAAAATCCGCCAGCGACGAGCGCATTGCTGCGGCGGCTACAGAAGATCCTCGCGATGGAGTTCGACTACACCGAACTGGATGCTGCGGGCTCGCGATTCCTGCTGGAGATCAACACCGCCATCTCCGGCAACGCGGACCTGATGGAGTACGTTCGCCGGTTGGAGAGAGCAGTCGACTCGGGAGGGGAAAGCACAGCCATCAAGGGCGCCGCTCTTCCCCCAGCTGAAGACCTGCTGCTGGACGTTGAGGCTTTCCTCCGCCGCCAGCGTGACGAGGACTGACTCGGTGTCAGATCCCGAAAGGTAGACCGAGCTGTCCTTTGTGCCCGTTGATTTCGCCGAGGTGCATGAACCCGTGCGTCATCACCACCTGGCGGAAGACCTTCCAACGGGGCATCTCGCCGAGCGGCTTAATCATCTGCACTTCGTCCAGCGTTTCGAGCGGCACCGTCTTAAGGAACGCCGCGCAGTTCTTCGCGACAGCTGCCGAGTACTCCAGCAGCGCCGCCGGATCCGCGATGCGAATTGCGCGGGCATCCTCGAGACTCATCCCGGTGCCCTGCGCGACCTTTGGAAGGCCCATTCGTTCGACGTACCCGCCGTCCATCCACACCGGGTTTGTTCGCTGCATGACGAAGTTCGTGATGTTGTCCTGCGTGCGCAGGATGTGCCACGCGTTGAAGCCGATGCTCAACGATTGGCCCTCCGGCAGCCAATTCAGCTGCTCCGGGCTGACTTCCCTGAGTGAGTTGTCTAACCATTCGTTCAGTTGGCCAATGCCATCGATCAGGAAATCGCGAACGTCCATCGGGAGATGCTCCTTTGGGGCCCGTCCGGGCCCAACCCGAGCAGTCTAGCCTGATGGGACGGTCGTTTCAAACAACCGACGGCGGCGTGATTTCCAGGTCGCCAGGGGTGAGCGCTGTGATCCGCCCGCGATTGCGCATCCCGGCCGCGCCCACCAGCGCATACAGCGTCTCGACGGTGGGCGCGGCCACTCCGAGGCGCGCCGCCCGGCGGAGCGGCTCGCCAAGGATCGCTTCGGTCTCCATCTCGCGGCCGAGTACGAAATCGATCACCATGCTGGTTCGGTACTCGCCCATCGTGTCTGTCTGGGCGAACATCCAGTCCACCACGCCGTCCGGATCGAGGCGCGTAGTCGAGCCGGATGCGGCAAGGTCTGCGTTGCCGATCGCGATGACCTCGCGCATGGCCCGCTCCGCTGTAGACCGCATCGGGCCGTCCCGGACTATGGTTTGGGTGCCAACGCCGCCAGCGGCAACACTCAACCCGTTGAAAGGGATGTTCCAGCAGAGCTTCTCCCAACGCGCGTTCTGGAGACTCGGTGCCGTGGTGACCTCCATCTGCGCCGATTCGAGCAGCCCTTGGAGCGAGGCGAGTTCCATTGGCATGTCCTGAAAGTGCCCGATGGAAACACGGCCGTACTCCAGGTGGTGAATCACCCCCGGCTCGCCGCGGTTGATGCAGACAAATGCCATCCCCCCGAAGATGCGTTCGGGCCCGAACCATTCGGCGAATCGTTCTTCTATGCCGAGGCCGTTCATCAGGGCCAGGAGCCGCGTCGTCGGTCCGATACACGGAGCCACCAATTCTCGAGCCTGCTCGATCGCAGTCGCCTTGAGCGAACACACCACCCAATCGACAGGCCCTATCTCTTCGGGCGAGGCGAAGACGGAGACAGAAGGCAGGTGGAAGTCTCCGCGAATGCTGTGGACGTCAAGCCCGCGCGCGCGCACCTCCGCCCGGCCGCTGCGCATGAGAAAGCGCACGTCATGCCCCGCCCGCGCCAGCAAAGCCCCGTAATAACCGCCTACCGCGCCCGCCCCGATAACTGCCACCGAAACCATCTGCTAAGGATAGCGGACGGGACCGTGGTCGGGCGCGCAGAGTTCCCGGCTGTGGCCGTTCTGCGTCCTCACCCGCGTTTGCAGAAGTCGCTACAATGCGAACATCGGTTCGCATATGTCAGACCTTCGCAAAGCCTCCATCTTGCACGTCGACCTCGACGCATTCTTCGTTTCGATGGAACTTTTGCGCCGGCCAGAACTGCGCGGTAAGCCAGTCGTCGTCGCCGGTGGACTTGGTCCGCGCGGCGTGGTCAACACATGCAGCTATGAAGCGCGGGCGTTTGGGGTTCGCGCCGCCATGCCGATGAGCCGTGCGCGCCAGCTCTGTCCCCACGCGACATTTCTCGAATCCGATTACCCCTACTACAGCGAGGCGTCCCGCCAGTTCCACGCCATTCTGCGCGACTACACGCCCCTGGTGGAGCCCGCGGGCGCCGATGAAGCGTACCTGGACGTCGGCGGCAGCGAGCGCCTGTTTGGTGAACCTGAGACGATCGCTCGCGATCTCCGTCGCCGAATCGTTGCCGAGATTGGCATCACCGGCTCCGTCGGCGTCTCCATCAACAAGCTGGTTTCGAAGGTTGCCAGTGACGCTGGGAAGCCAGACGGTCTGGTCCTTGTGCGGCCAGGCGAAGAGGCCGCCTTCTTAGCGCCACGGCCGATTCGCGAGCTGCCAATGGTCGGTCCGAAGACGGCAGCGACTCTCGCCGCACTCGGCGTGCACAGCATCGGCGACCTCGCGGCCGTACCTCTCTCGGTGTTGGAATCGCGCTTCGGCAGGCACGGCGCAGAGCTGCATAGCCGCGCCCGCGGCGTGTACGAAGCACCCGTACTTGCCGGTCGCGGGGAGGCGAAATCCATCAGCCGGGAGAACACCTTTGGTGAAGACGAGCCGGACGGCTTGCGCCTGCGCGGGGTGCTTCTGGGTCAGGCGGAGCGGGTGGCGGCCGACCTCGAGCGAGAGCGGCGCGCTGCCCGGACTATCACCCTTAAGCTGCGGTTTCCGCCCTTTGAAACGGTCACGCGTTCGGTCACCAGTGCACGCCCCTTCCATCTCGCCACGGAGCTGTTTGAAGCCGGTGCGGCGCTGTTCGAAAAGGTCTGGGCTGACAACGGCAAGCGGCCGGTGCGGCTGATCGGGCTCGGCGCGACGAACCTACAGGAACAGGCGCAGCAACTCCGCCTGGGCGAGACCCGGGAAGCGGACCACCTCGCCACGGCAGTGAGCGCCCTGCGCGAGCGTTTCGGCGAGGGCGTGATCGGTCGCGCGGCGGAGATCAGGCACCACCGTGGTATTCCGAATCGCGATTGACACAGATCGCTCAGACTGGAAGGATTGGAAACCTTAGTGAGGTTTGCACATGCCTGATTCTCCCGTTTCGCCGCGCCAGAACTGGCTCACTCTTGGGGCCGCAAGTGACATGCTTGGCGTCAGCGAGTCGACGATCCGCCGCTGGGCAGACGCGGGAGACATCCGGTCATTTCGGACCCCAGGTGGTCATCGCCGTATCCTCGAGGATGACCTGAAGCAATTCATGGCCTCTCCACCCACTGCCGCACCGGGGCGTGATACCGACCGCATCAGTGACATCGCGCTGGCGCGCGTGAAGCGGCGGATCAGCCGCGGGCGACAGACGCACTCCATGGACGCTTTCAACACGCTCTCCGATGAGGTGCGCGACCGCCTGCGGTTGATGGGCCGGCAACTGGTGGACCTCTTCGCGCGCTATATCGCCTCGGATTCAAAGAAAGAGCGTTTCGCCGAAGATGCCAGGACGATCGGGCACGAGTACGGCCGGACACTCGTTGGCTCAGGTGTACGGCTCACGGTGGCGGTGAGCACATTCAACAGCATGCGCCGCTCCATGGAGGAGACGGCTTCGCAGATCGCCACTGAGGCGGGCCTTTCAACGGAAGAGTCCGTCGTGGCGATCGAAAACATCCTGGACCTTGCCGATGTCGTGCTCGAAGGAATGGCACAGGTGTACGAGGATGCTCCCGCCCCGGCCTAGATATGGCCCTTCAGTTGCACCGTTACTCGCCCCGGAATCGCTTACTGCGCGGGGTCCATCATCTCGTTCAGACCGTAGCGAGGGTACGGGCCGATGACGATGATCTCGAAGATACCGATGCCCGCGCGGTTGCCGGCGGTGACTTGCGAGACCGTCTGGACGTGGAGATTGGCCATTGGGCTCTCGGCTGCGAGGTTGTATTCACCGCCGTCCTGTTCGTTCGGCCCAACCCACATCCCGTGCCCCCATTTCGGCTCGCCGTAGCCAATGCCTTTCATCAGGAAATGGTAGAGCGGCTTGAATGTGACCTCAAACGGGTCGCCAACCCCGGGCGTGAGACGGATCTTGCTGCCATCGGCGATCCACCGTGTCCCCTTTTCGATCTTCAGCTCGTGCGAGACGGCCGCGTGGGTGGCTGTCGCATCCGGGTACGGTGTGAGGATTTCGCCGGATTCATGCCAACGCGTTCCGTCCGGGAGTTCGGACGTCGTGAAGAGTGTGCAGCGATCGTCGAAGTTCAGCGGCGCCCAGTTCCAGTAGAACTGTGGCGGCGCCGCCGGTGGTGCGCCACGCGGGTCGCGGCCGCCGACGTTGCGGATGCCCCACGAGTGGTCCCGTGAGCCCCACCAGGAACTTGGCTGAACCTCGAAGCTCTTGCCGTCGACCGTGAGCGTGCCGGTCCATTGGCCGTGTTGCGTCATGCGCGTGTAGTCCATGGCTACCATCGGCCCGTTTCGGCGGAGAAAGTGCGGCTCCTCCATCGGCAGCGAACGCGCCTCGAAGACCAGGTCCGCACTTATCCCCCACTCGTTTGGAGCAACCACCACGCGGATCCGTTTCAGCGGCTCAATCACGTCAACCGAGATTGCGCCAGCTGAAGTGTTCATGCGGTCAGCGCCCAGCGCTCGTGAGGCGCGCACAAAGCGCTGGCGCCCGTTGTGGACGACGCTAAAAGCGCAATCGAAGACGCCGAGGTTCGGATAGACCCCCATCGCGGCCGCAAAGTAGATCTCACCATCGCGCCGGTACCCGTTGAAGAAGTACCGGTCGTAGAAGTTCCGGTCGCTCGTCGCAACGGTGTCGAAAGTGTAGGGCGTCTGGTGGGTGAGGTATTCGTCCGCGGGCGTCAGTGGCATTTCGGCTCCGAAGGTGGGGTTCATGACGAGACTACGCACGTGAGGCAAGGGCGGCAACCACGGGACACTGCCATTCGACGGTGTGCGCCGCGGAGCGGAATTCGCCAAGCCGCCGCGAGCGCTAAGATCCAGCGCATGGCGCGTGGCGATCCGGCTCCATCCCTGAAGTTCGAAAGAGAGGCGTGGGCGGCTGGCGCCCTCTGGGTGGCGGGCGTTGACGAGGTGGGTTGCGGGCCGTTGGCGGGGCCGGTTGCAGCAGGAGTCGTGGCGTTGCCCGCTGGGAAACGGTTTCGCTGGTATTCCAAGGTGCGTGATTCGAAGGTGCTTTCGGAAAAGGCCCGAAATGAACTCGCGCCGTTGATCCGGGCGTCCGTGCCGTTCGCGATTGGCTGGGCCTCGCACGAAGAGATCGATCGCATCGGCATCCTGCCCGCGCGCCGGCTATGCATGCTGCGTGCGTTCGAGCAGCTTGCGATCAAGCCCGATGCCATCATCTCCGATGCGCTGGACCTGCCGCTCCCGAACCTGCGAGCGGTGATCGACGGCGATGCGCTCAGCGTCAGCGTGGGCGCCGCCAGCATCGTTGCGAAAGTGGCCCGCGACGCGCTCATGACCGAGATGTGCGTTCGCTACCCCGGCTACAATTTCTGCCAGAACAAGGGCTACCCGACGCCGCAACACAAGCAGCTCTTGCAGATGCGCGGACCCTGCCCAATTCACCGCCGGAGCTACGCTCCGGTGGCCCAGTATGCTTTCAGATGGTGACCTCTCGAAAAGCGCTTGGGGATTTCGGCGAGCGTGTCGCAGCGTACCGGCTTGAGTCCGAAGGCATGATCGTCGTCGCCCGGAACGTCCGCACGGGAGGCGGCGAAATAGACCTCATCGCAGAGGAGGGGAAGGATGTGGTGTTCGTCGAGGTGCGGACCCGCCAGGGTGCGGTCGGTGCGGCGGCGGAGTCACTCACTCCGCCAAAGCTACGACGGATGTGGCAGTGCGCGATGGACCACTGCGAAGCGAACGGGATTCCACCGGAGAACGCACGAATCGACCTCGTCAGCATCGACCTGGGCTCGAACGGCGAGGTCGCGCAGATCGAGCACTTTCGCGGACTCGAGATCCCAGACTGACCCCTCTCCCTCACGTCCGGGCACGGACCGCATCGACAACGAACGCGTGGCAATCGACAATTCGAGCATGCCCATCTACGAGTTTCGCTGCGCCGACTGCGGCAAAGTCACTAACCACTTCACGCGTAAGGTCGATACCGGCCTCAAAGTCCCCTGTGAGCACTGCAAGAGCGCCAAGACGTCGCGCATGATGTCGAAGTTCGGTCGAACGTACAGCCGTTCCGACATCATCGAACGATACGGCGACCCGGCGGACGGGCGCGGTGGCCCAGACGACTATCGCGACCCGCGCCAGATCGGCTCGTGGGTAGAAAAGCGATTCGATGAATACGGGATGGACCTGCCCGACGGGGCACGCGAGATGATCGATGCGGCGCGCGATGGGGTGCTGCCCGACGCGGTCAAAGATCTGTAGTCGCGCCGCGTCGCGCGCAAACCCACTTCAAACTCAGGAGCTTTCGTGCCCGACACCAGTCCACTTGATTCGATCATCCCCCGCATTGTTGAGCATTTCGCTGCGAAGAACGTTGCGCGGGAGCGTGGCCTGGCCGCGAGCCGGACGCTGATCCGGCTAAGCGCCAACAGCATCCGAGCGGTTCATCGCGGCGAATTCGCGAAGGCGGAGACGATGCTCGACGAGGCGAAGGTGATCCGTGACGAGGCAGTCGCAGCGCTGGCGGATCATGGCGACATCTACCACGCCGGTTTCCTGCACGATGCGCAGAAAGAGTACGCCGAAGCTAGCACGACCTTAGCGCTGGTCTCCGGCGGGGCAATCCCCACGCCTGAGGAACTCGGAGTTCAGTATCCTGCCTACCTGAATGGAATCGCCGAGGCCGTTGGCGAACTGCGCCGGATGCTGCTCGATCGGCTTCGCAGCGGTAATTACGAAGGCTGCGAGGAGATCCTCCAGGCGATGGACGACATCTATTCGGTGCTCGTCACCATCGACTTCCCGGATGCGATGACCGGTGGACTGCGACGAACCACTGATCAGACTCGCGGGATTCTCGAGCGAACCCGGGGCGACCTGACGATGGCGATCGTGCAACGTCGTGCGCTGCAAGGGCTGTAAGACACAAGAGGTCGCGACCCCACCGCTAAACCTCCCGCACCACCCGCGCAATCACTGCTTCTGTGAACTGCAGGGTGTTCAGCTTGCCACCGAGGTCGCCGGTCTTTTCGCCGTTTGCGATGCAATCGTGGACTGCATCCACCAGGCGGCGGCCCATGTCATGGTGGCCGCAATACTCGAGCAGGTAACCGAACGCTTCGATCGCCCCAGAGGGGTTGGCGATCCCCTTGCCGGCGATGTCCGGTGCCGTGCCTCCCGCAGGATCGAAGATGCCAATCGAGGGCTGATGACTGGGCGTGAATGCGTACGACGCGCTGGCGCCGAGGCCGATGGAACCGATCAGTCCGTAGACAGCGTCGCTCAGAAAGTCGCCGTACTCGTTTGGCGTGACGATCACGTCGTAGCGATGCGGATTCATGATCAGTTTCGCGAGCAGCGAATCGAACAGTTCCCGATGGTGCTCAGTGTTCCGGTACTCTGCGGCCACTTCGTCGACCACCTCTTCGAAGAGGCCGTCCGCGGCGCGCTGAATCGTGTACTTGCTCGTCGAAACGACGCTGTGGCGTTGACGTTCAGCGAGCCGGAAGGCGAAATGCGCCGCGTGCTCGACGGGAGTCCGCTCCATCACGCGGATGCTGACCGCAGAGTGGTAGCCAAGACGCTTGCCCGCGTCTTCATATGTGCCGCCCGTGGCCACGCGCACCACATGCAGGTCGATCTTCCCCGTGTAGTTCGTGCTCACACCGGGGTACGTGCGGCAGGGACGGTGAATCACTGCCAGGTCGAGCTTTTCGCGCAGCACCTGGTTTGGGCTTTCGGTCTTGGTGACGGTGGGGTACTTCATTGCCGCACCAAGCGCTCGCGTAAGCTCGATACCCTCGTCTACGGCAGCGGACGAAGCCTCGCGACGATCGACCGTCCAATCGACGGGCCGGAAGGCGACGAGGCTGCCAAGAGCATCGTTCAGAGCATGGATGGCGTCTCGCAGTTCCGTCGCGATCCCATCCCCATTCAGCTCGGCTACTTCCCGCATCGCGTCTCTCCCGGTGGTCGTTGCTAACAAAGGTACGGCACCAGGGGTTCACGAGGTACGCGCGACGTGGCGCCGCGCTCGTATCGACAACGCCGCCCGTTCAGCCCGACCGGCAAGCCTGCCATCTCGCTCCCCTGGGGGTTTAATCACCATTGGGAGTGTTGGTAGACCCCCAGAGCGTCGGCCGCGAGTTCCACGAGTGAACGGTCCTGCGCGCCACGCGCACCTAAACAGGCGACGGAACGGCGCGGCCCCTATCTGCGCTGGAGTGCTCGTAATCAAGGCCGGGCGCGGGCTGCGGTTCGCTAAAGCCCCGCCACCCGGTTCGACCACCCCAACGCCTGCTCGAAAGCATGCGCAGCCTGAACCACGCGTGGTTCGTCGAAGAAGTTGCCGATGATCTGTAGCCCCACCGGCAAGCCCTCGCCCAAACCGCAAGGTACGCTGATCGCCGGCAGCCCGGCTACTGATGACGGGAGCGTGTAGATGTCGTTCAGGTACATCGCGTACGGGTCGTTCAGCTTCGCTCCCAACGGAAACGCGACCGTTGGCGAGGTCGGCGTGACGATCACGTCATATTTCTGGAAGGCGGCGGCAAACTCGTTGTTGATCAGCGTCCGCACCTTCTGCGCCTTCAGGTAGTAGGCGTCGTAGTAGCCAGCACTGAGGGCGTACGTACCGAGCATGATGCGGCGCTTCACCTCTTCCCCAAACCCACCGGCGCGCGTCTTCTCCATGTTCGCCCACATTGAGCCGCCCGAGTGGTCGCTGTAGCCGTACTTCACACCGTCGTAGCGGGCCAGGT
>JBDTVB010000036.1:0-9836 GCA_040007415.1 Anaerolineaceae bacterium | reverse complement strand
CCGCGAACTCCACGTGGAGTACCTGGGAGCTGATCAGCCGCACTACTTGACCCAGCCGGCGGTAGAGAGCTACCTGCAATCGGATCAGTTCCACCGCGCCGCCCGGGGGCACGCAGCGGACGTGGATAAGAAGTTCGCGCTTCTTCTTCCGGCCTGCCAGAAGGCGCTGGAGCACCGCCACGACAGCGCCCTGCGATCTGTCGAAACCCAACCACTGACGCCACGGCTGTGAAGGTACTCAAGCTGGGCTCCAGCGGAGTGCAATCGGAACGGCTGCAACCCGGGGCGCTGGTCGCGCACGAAATCGCTGGAGAGAAGCTCCGAATCGCGCTCGGCGAACACGTTGAAATGCGCGCGAGGCTCCTCTGGCCATCCGCTGGGATGATCCCAGCGGTGCAGAAGTGGCTTTCGGATGCCCAGCCAGATGTGCTGTACATGATCATTCCGACGTTCTGGTTCGGCTACGAGTCGGTGCCCTTGCGGCTGGAACGGCGGTTCGGGCGGTTCGGAAAGCGGCTGGCCACCACCGGCCTGCGCGCGGCCGACAACCCGAAGCTGGCATACAACCCGGCCTTCCGCGCCGGGCGGCGGCTTGCTCACGCCCTGATCGGTGGCGAGACGCATTTCGCGCCGGACTATGTTGTAACGGAAATCGGCAGACTCCTGCGGAGCGTCCTCACCGAGCACGAGCAGCTATTGGTGGTGGTGCATGGCCCCCAGGGGTGGAACGCCTACCACTCCAGCAAACGGGCGAATCGACGGGCTGAAGAACGGCGTCTGTTTGTGGACGCGCGGTTGCGGCAACTGTGCGGAGAGCTGCACGTCCCCTATTTCGGGACCGATCTCCCGATGAACGAGCGCGGGATTCAGATCGAAACCACTGGCGACGGGCTGCATGCGGCCGAACAGTCGCAGGAGTTCCTGGGCGAGAAGGACTTTCGCTACCTTCACCAGGCGATCTGCGCCCATCGTGCGAGCCTCGACGTGGCGGCACGGGCCACCTCCTGAATCTGGAGCGGTGGCTAAAGCCGGGCTTCCGTGGTAAACTGATCAGGTATCCAAGCGGTATCAGCCCTGCATCTGCACGGGCCCCCGCCGAGGGCAGAACAACCTCTCTATGACAACCCAAGAAGCATCACCCGGCTCCTACACCGCAGCAAATATCCAGGTACTTGAAGGGTTGGAGGCCGTTCGGCGCCGCCCTGGCATGTACATCGGCACCACCGATAAGTCCGGCCTCCACCACCTCATCAAGGAGTTGGTGGACAACGCCGTTGATGAGGCGATGGCCGGATTCTGCGACCGTGTTGAAGTGATCATCCACAAGGACGGCTGGTGCACGGTCCGCGATAACGGCCGCGGCATCCCTGTGGACATCCAGAAGCAGACCGGCAAGACGGCGGTTGAAACCGTTCTCACCGTGCTGCATGCCGGCGGCAAGTTCGGCGGGGGCGGCTACAAGGTCTCCGGCGGTCTTCATGGCGTGGGCGCCAGCGTAGTCAACGCGCTCTCCAAGGACCTCTGGGTTGAGGTTGTGCCGGATGCCGAGGCCCAGGGTGAAAAGCACGCCCACAAGGTCTATCGCCAGGAGTACAAGTGCGGCGCCCCACAGACGGAACTGGCGCCGGTCGGCTTGAACGGCACAACCCGCGGGCGCGGCACGACCATCAGCTTCCTCCCGGACGACTCGATCTTTGAAAGCGTGGATTTCGATTTCAAGATTGAATCGGAACGCCTGCGGCTCTACGCCTACCTGACGAAGAGCGTATGGTTCCACCTGTTCGATGAGCGCGACGGCCAGGAAGTGAACTACTACTTCGAAGGCGGCATCAAGAGCTTCGTCCGGCACGTCAACCGCGAGCGCGAAGCGGTGAACCCGGAGCCAATCTACGTCGACCGCGAGGTGGATGGCAACGCCATCGAATGCGCGATCCAGTACAACGACGGCTTCAACGAATCGGTCTTCACGTTCGCCAACTCGATCAATACGATCGATGGCGGCAGCCATCTGACCGGCTTCCGCATGGCGTTGACGCGTGTGCTCAACGACTACGCGCGCAAGAACAAGATCCTCAAGGACAACGATCCGAACCTCACCGGCGACGACGTGCGCGAGGGGCTGGTCGCGGTCATCTCAGTGAAACTCCCGGAACCGCAGTTCGAGGGCCAGACAAAGACGCGACTCGGCAATCCCGAAGTTTCGGGGCAGGTCCAGAGCGTTCTCTCGGAGGCGCTCACCCAGCACCTGGAAGAGAACCCGAACGACGGCCGCCGGATTATCGAGAAGTGCCTGATGGCCTCCCGCGCCCGTGAAGCGGCGCGCAAAGCGCGGGACCTGGTCCACCGCAAGTCGGCTTTGGAGAGCGGGACATTGCCGGGCAAGTTGGCGGACTGCTCAAGCCGCGACCCCGAAGAGTCCGAGATCTTCATCGTCGAGGGCGACAGCGCGGGCGGTTCGGCAAAGCAAGGGCGGGATCGGCGCAACCAGGCCATCCTGCCGCTCTTCGGCAAGATCCTGAACGTCGAAAAGGCGCGCCCGGACAAGATGCTGGGCCACGAAGCGATCCGCCTCGTCATCTCGGCGCTCGGCACCGGGATTCGCGAGACGTGGGACGTTTCCAAGCTGCGCTACCATAAAGTGATCATCATGACGGACGCGGACGTGGACGGCGCCCACATTCGCACGCTCCTGCTCACCTTCTTCTTCCGCAACATGCCGGAGCTGATCGACGGGGGCTACCTCTACATCGCTCAGCCGCCGCTCTACCGCGCCGCCGCCGGCAAGGACATCAAGTACTTCTATTCGGATGCGCAACTCGAAGAGTTCCGCAAGAGCAAGAAACAGACTCTGAACGTCCAGCGGTTCAAGGGCCTTGGCGAAATGAACGCCGAGCAGCTCTGGGATACCACCATGAAGCCGGACACCCGCGCCCTTCTCCAGGTGAACGTGCACGATGCCGCCGAAGCCGACATCCTGTTCTACGAGCTGATGGGTGACGAAGTGGCACACCGGCGCAAGTTCATCCAGGCCAACGCCGCGAACGTGAAGAACCTCGACATCTAACGAGGCGGGAGAGGAGTGACGCGCTCGATCGCTCCACTCAGTTCGGCCAGTGTGAACGGCTTCTGGAGGAACACGGCACGCTCCTCAGGCGGTAGGCCTTCGAGCGCGTGCTCCTCGTTGTAGCCGCTCATCAGTACCACGGGGCAGTCCATCCCGGCATCTCGCAAACGCTGCCGGGCATCGCCGCCGCCCGCGCCCGGGACCAACATGTCCAGCAGCGCGGCAACGAAAGCATTGGACGGAGCTGCTACAGCGGCGAGCGCTTCGTTGCAGTCGCGGCAGGCGACTACATCGTAGCCCAGACGCTGAAGCATCCCTTCCCCCACCCGGCGCACGCTCTCTTCGTCATCAACCATCAGAACCTGTCCGCGTGACACGGCAACCGCAGTAGCGGCGACTGGGGTGGCCAACTCGGCGGGTGGTAGCTCCCGTGCAGGTAAGAGCAGGCGGAACGTGGTTCCGACGCCCGGCTCACTCTCCACCCGGATGGCTCCCGAATGCCCGCGCGCGATGCCCTGCACGGCTGCCAGGCCGAGGCCACGACCGGTGAACTTAGTGGTGAAGAACGGTTCGAAGATGCGTGCTCTGTTCGCTTCATCCATACCAGCGCCGGTGTCCTGGACATCGAGGAATACGTGGCGACCGGGCTTGAGCAATTCGCCCGAGTTCGCGCGCTTAGCGGACCTCACTTCAACCTCGCCGGTGGTTACGGTGACAACGCCATCGCGGTCGCCGATCGCTTCTGCGGCATTGATCACAAGATTCATTACGACCTGGCGGATCTGGGTGGCATCACATTGAATGAGCGGGAGGCGCGTTGCCAGCTTGTAGCGAACGTTCACGTTCCGAGGGAGAGACGCGCGGAGCAGGTTGCCCATCTCCTTCACGAGTTCGCTGAGATTCGCCCAGGCGACGATGAAGTGCCCCTTCCCGGAGTAGGCGAGCATCTGGCGTGCCAGGTCGGCGGCGCGCTGTGACGCGGTTTCGATCTCGTGGAGGTAAACCTGGACGGGCGAATCGTCGGCCAGTTCCATGGTCGCGAGCCCGGCGTTGCCCATGATTGCGACGAGGAGGTTATTGAAATCATGGGCGATGCCCCCTGCCATCACTCCCAGGCTTTCAAGCTTCTGCGTTTCGAGCATCGCCCGTTCGAGGCTCAGCCGTTCCTCTTCAGCGCGGAGACGTTCACCGACATCGCGCAGCATCGCCCGGATGGCGGGCAGGCCATCGAACGTGGTTGCCATGAACGAGATCTCCAGTTGCCTAGTGACGTTGCGCTTCACAATGAGGCGCTCTCCGACCATGGTGAACGTGTCGCCGAGAGCGCCGCGTTGCACGCGCTCCGCGAAGGCGTCCATCGGGAGGTCGTCGAGGAAATCCGAGCGAGGGCGTCCGATCATGCTCGCGGCGTCGGCTGCCCCCGCAAGCCGGGCCGCTGCCGGATTCGCGTAAGCGAGCTTATCGCCGTCCAGGACAACGATAGCCTCTGGCGAAGCCTCGAGCAGGTCTCGATAGCGCTTCTCACTCTGGCGCAGGGCCTCTTCCGCCACCACGCGATCCGTGACATCACGGGCCACGGTCTGGGTGGAAAGGATACTGTCGTAGACAACGCCGCCGCTGGCGAGTTCAACGTGCCGTACCTCGCCGCCGCGAAGCAGCAGTCGCGCCTCAACAAACTTCGTGGTGGACGATGCGCTGGTGGTGTTGGCCGCTGCGGCAACTGCTGCACGGTCGTCCGGATGCACCATTTCGAACATTTGCGTGCCGACAAGTTCCTGGCGGTCCCGGCCCAACAGGCGAGCGCCGGCGTCATTGATGTACACCAGCTTCCCTTCACGGTGGACGGCAATCGCCAGCGGGGAGAGATCAACGAGGCGGCGGTAGCGCTCTTCGCTCGCCTGCAGTGCTTCTTCCGCCAGGCGGCGATCGGTAATGTCGCGGTAGTACCACGCCCGTCCGTAGTTCTTTCCGGCCTCGCCAAGGAGGGGAGACGTGTGCATGTCCAGGCACCGGCCATCTTGAAGCCGTACCTCCGCGGAGAACGTGCCAAATGGGTCGGCATTGACGGTTTTCAGTAGCTCCTGGACGCCGTCGGGATCAGCGAGTTGGCGGAGGACGTGGGCGGTTCGGGCTTCGAGACTCTCAGCCGCAATGCCGGCCGGAATGTTCCAGATTTCAAGGTACCGCGTGTTGAAAGAGATAGCCTGATGGTCTTCATCGACGACAAGGATGCCGTCAGGCGAATTCTCCTGTTGGACGGCCAGTATGGTGGACACTCGCGCAACCTCGGCCATGACCGCTTCCCGCGCGGTTTCATCGCGTGAATTCAGGACAACTCCCGGCACGCCGGATGGTCCCGTGAATTCGGCAGCGGCGATATCGAAGGGAATCCAGCGCCCGTCTGCATGGCCAAGCCGCGCGGAGAACATGGTGGAACTGCGACCGAAGACCTCGAAGAAAGCCTCTCGGGCTCCCGTGCGATCGTCCGGGTGGATGAAAGCGCTCACCGTCCGGCCGGGGAGTAACTCCGGATCCAGGCCCAGCCGCGTGGCATGGGCGCGGTTCGCGAAGACGATCTGACCATCCCGATCGACGAGGGTGACGAGGTCAGGTGAGTTGTCCACCACGGTTCGAAAGCGTTCTTCGCTTTCACGTAGCAGACGCACGTAGTCCATCCGGTCGCCGATGGCGCGTGAGACGAGTACCAGTCTGGGATTCACGCCGGGGAGGATGTTCGCACCGACCTCAACGGGAACCCACTCCCCGTTCCTCCCGCGCAATCGCAATTCAATATCGGTGACGGGTTCGTTGGCTGCGAGTTTGGCCAGGGCTGTGGCTGCGCGATCCGCGTCGCTCGGGTGGATGAGCTCGAAGCCATTCATGCCGCCCATCTCTTGTGGTGTGTAGCCGAGTACCTGTTCGTGAGCAGCGCTCGCCCACGAGATGACGCCATCGAGGGAGCTGAGCGAGATCATGTCTGGACTGGCGTCGAGAATCGCCCGGAGTTCGCTGATAGTTCCGCGGTCTCGGCGAGCAAGGCGCGCGTCGGCCAGCACGAGGACGGCCATCACCGCACCTTCGCTCAGGGGCTCGACCAGGACGTCATCGAACCCATCGGCCAGCAACGCATGGACCGCGGCCGGCCCTGAGTTTTGCGCAACTGCTACCCGATAGCGCGCGCCCTCGCTAACCAGGCCGCCCGGGAGCAGCGCAATATCCGCACAGCCCTGCTGCTCCACCATGGTGAAGCCCGCGCGGACAATCCACTCGTCAATCGCTGGGCATTTCGAGCGAGCATCGCTCGCCACCCAAACGTTCAACTGCGGCTCCAAGGCGAGGGAAGGAGTGCGAGAAGTCACCTCACAAGTATCGCAGCGCCGCCGCACCCGGACCGGCGTTTCCGGGGTGGAGAGGGCGGGATCGGCCAAAGATCAGGGTAATCCCGCATGCCCGGCCTGCACATGCGAGGCCGTGGAGAGCAGCTGCGGAGTCTCGAACAGGCGCCAACTGGGACCGCTCCTGGTGGGGCATCTGCGCAGCGCATGCGGTAGGCTGTCAGTGACTTATGCCAGAACAGTACGCAGCCTCCGACAAGCGCACAGGACTCGAAGTTGCGGTAACAGGCGACTTTCCGCCGCACCACGATGACCGCATCCGGATTGCACGGACGACGCAACTCTTCACGCGCCTGATGTCAACGATCCTCACGACCGAAAACGAATCGCAGCGGCGCGAGCGCTTCATGGCCGTTGAGACTCAGCTGGAGATGGCAGACGCGCTGATTCGTGAGGACATGGCGGAAGTTCAGCGCCTGATGCGCACGACGCTCGAACGCATGGGAATCACGCCAGAGCAGATGGACGGGATGGCGAAAGAGATCCTCGAACGCCTGAGGGATGGCGGAGGGGATCTCCCCGGATTGAGCGGACTCGGCCAGGACCCTGATGGCCCGGATATCTCGGATGGTCCGATTATCCCGCCTCCGCCCTCGAACTGAACGGCTGCCCCGCGTAGGGGTGGTAGCATCGTCCAGCTACTCGAGCCCTCCCGTTCCTCGTGTCGCAGTCAGCGCACTCGCCGGTCCCCGCCGATGCGATACTCTGTGGCCATGGAAGACCGTATCTCGTGGTTCCCAATCGCCGACCGCTCCAGCCTCTCAACTGAAACCCGCGCCTTGTTCGATCAGGTCGAAGAGAAGCTGGGCTTTGTGCCCAACGTATTTACCGCCTTTGCCTGGCGCGAGGGCCGGTTCACGAAGTGGCGGGCGCATTTCGACGACTTGATGCAGCCCTCGCCCGGCCTCGGCAAAGCCGAACGCGAGATGATCTCGGTGGTCGTTTCGATGCAGAACCAGTGCCTCTACTGCCTGACTTCGCACGGCTTCGCGCTGCGCGCGCTATTGAAGGACCCCGTGAAGGGCGCCCGGCTAACACTGGACTACCGCCGGGCGGGCTTGAGTGAGAAGCAGATGGCGATGCTCGATTTTGCTGTGAAGCTCACGCTGGACCCCGTCACCTGCTCAGAAGAAGACGTAGACGATCTGCGCGGCCTCGGATATTCTGACGAGGACGTGTGGGACATTGCTGAAGTGACTGCCATGTTCAACTACACGAACCGCCTGATGTCGGCGGCCGGCGTGCTTCCGAACGCCGAATATCACGGTATGGCCCGGTAGAGAGTTGCAGGGCGGTGACATGGTGGTCTTGGAGTTGGCACCGAGAAGGTAGCACTCTGCGCGCCATGGCCTGCCTACATCCCGTGGAAGAACGCCATCGCGTCTACGACGGCACCGCCGAACCCCGGCCTGACAGGTCGTTCTGCAGTCTCTGCGGGTTAGTGGTCTATGAGGCGGTCCGCGAGCGGACAATCCGGCCGCCGTCCGGGTCGCGCCAGATCGCCAGCGGCGAAGCCTGAGCGGTGAGGGGGTTGGGGAGAGTGCGCTGCATCCTGGCGCACGGCTGTAACCAGCCCACCACCCGACAGACTCAACGGCGCGGCCCCAGCGCAGAGTGCGTTGCATAACTGACAACCCCAGCGCGCGCCAGGCGAGGGCTCTCATCCGTTAAGAACCTTCACGTGGGAGGCCCGATTCTCATCTACCTCCAATCTTTCGGCCTTAGGATGGGAACGAGTCCGGAACCGAACCGCCGGGCAGTGGAGGAAAGATGACACCCACGAGGCCGCCGGGGAATGCACGGGCCGCAGCCCAGCGCGGTTCGCGGACAGGCCGCCTGGGGACCAACCTCTTGATGCTCACCTCGGCGGCGGTTGTCGCCGTGTACGCCGTTGGTTTTGCGAACACGCAATCGGCCGCCGAACAGCTTAATGCGCCGATTAGCACGCCAGCCCCGACATCCTCGCCGCCACCGCGTGTGGCTGCTGCGCTGCCCCCGGCCGGGCAAGGCCGGAATCGCACAGGCGCGGTACCCACCCCTGCCCTCCCAACGCCATCCAGTTCTCGGGCGCGGACTTACCGCGACGGAACGTATACCGGCTCCGGGAATGGCCGGCACGGAGGGATCACAATCAGCCTGGTGGTGTCCGGTGGGAAAATCGCGTCGGTCGGAATCACCAGCTGCCAGACGCGGTATCCGTGCTCGCAGATCGCCGCCCTCCCCGCCCAGGTCATCAGTCGCCAGAGCGCCAATATCGACCATGTGTCCGGCGCTACAGACAGTTCGACGGCGTATCGCCAGGCGGTGGCAGCCGCGCTCGGGCAGGCGAGCTGACGTGTTGAATCCTGCACTCCCGCCGTCAATCGCGGAGCCACCGGAGGGCTCGTCTCGCTTTGCCGATTCCGGCGTGTTCATGGACACGACCGTAGCCGTCGAGGTAGTTGCGGACGCGTCCACGGCCGACGTTCGGGCGCGAGTTCGGCGGGCGCTCGATTGGTTCGGTGAGGTGGAATCGCGTTGCAGCCGATTTGCACCCGACAGCGAACTCATGCTGCTCTGCGGCCGTCCACAGGAGGAGGTGCGAGTCAGCAGCATGCTGTTTCACGTCCTCGAAATCGCCGTCAGAATTGCCCAGGCCAGCAGCGGCGCGTTCGACCCAACCGTAGGCGAACGGCTGCGCTCCGAAGGGTTCGACCGCAATCATCGAACGGGCGTGGCCGTGGCTGCTGTTCCAGGCGCGAACGGCGGCACCTTCCGCGACATCACACTGAATGCGGAACGATCCACAGTCACTCTCCGGCGACCGTTGTCGCTCGATCTCGGCGGCGTTGCCAAGGGATTCGCTGTTGACCTCGCGGGGCAGGAATTGGCCCCGCTTCGTGACTTCGCGGTCAACGCCGGTGGTGACGTGTTCGTCTCGGGTCTGAACGCCGATCAGCGACGTTGGAGAGTGGGCATCCGCGACCCCCACAAACCCGGGGCGCTGGTGAGCATCGTGAAGGTCACGGATGTGGCAGTGTGCACTTCCGGGGACTACGAACGTAAGAGCACAGTCTCCACTGGCCATCACGTGGTCGACCCATCAACTGGCCGGTCAACTCAGGGGGTTGCATCTGCGACGGTGATTGCGCCCAAGGCGGCGCTTGCCGACGCGATGGCGACGGCAGCCTTTGTGTTGGGCCCGAAGAAAGGTTTGCGATTCCTGGAACGTCACTCTACTCACGGCGTGATGATCATGGCAGACGGTGAACGAGCGGCGACGGACGGGTTCCGAGAGGCTCACGAATGAGCGTGGCACGGGCACTCCGGCACAGCAGGGCCATCCGTTTTTTTCGAACTCCGAAAGGGTTACTGCTTTTGGGGTTCATCCCTATCGT
>JBDTVB010000035.1:0-9881 GCA_040007415.1 Anaerolineaceae bacterium | reverse complement strand
CCCGCCGCGGCCGCAGTTTAAGGAGCCCAGGGTGAAGGAATCTATCCACCCCAAGTACGAAGACGCCACCATTCATTGCGCTTGCGGCAATGATATTCACACGCGTTCCACCAAGCAGACGGCCATGCACCTGGACGTTTGCAACGTGTGCCACCCGTTTTTCACGGGTGAGCAGCGCATTATTGACACGGCCGGCCGCGTTGAGCGGTTCAATCGCCGCTACGCCAAACCGGCCAGCAACTAAGCTGCGCGCGCCGTAACACCTGAGGGGCCTTCGCGGCCCCTTTTCTGTTTGTGAGGAATCCATGACCAGACCACCTGAAGGGCCGGCGAACGTCTACTACGGTGGCCAGGCCGTGATGGAAGGCGTCATGATCCGCGGCCCCGAGCACATGGCGGTCGCCGTGCGCCACCCCAGGGGCCACATCGTTACGCACTCAGAGCCCCTGGGCGGGCTTTACACTGGCCGGGCGCGCACCATCCCGCTGCTCCGCGGCGTCATCGTCCTCTGGGAGACCATGGCGCTCGGTATGCGCGCCCTCAACTTCTCCTCACGCATCGCCTTTGATGACGGCGAGCAGGAGGGCGAGGCGGAGTTCCCTGAGAAGGTCTTCTGGGGAACGATGGCGATCGCCATACTCTTCGTCGTTGGTATCTTCTTCGCCGGCCCAATCCTGCTCGCCAACTTGCTTGAGGTGGTTGACGCCAGCCGCTTCGTCATCGTTGCCGTCGAGGGGGTTGTACGGCTCGGGTTGTTCGTTGGGTACATCTGGCTGATTGGCATGGTCCCGGACATCCGGCGCGTCTTTCAGTACCACGGGGCCGAACACATGACGATTCACGCCTACGAAGCGCGTCGCCCTCTCACCATCGCTGATGTCCGGGAGTTTCCAAAGGAGCACACTCGCTGCGGCACCAGTTTCCTGCTCGTCGTGGTGTTCGTGGCGCTGATCACCTTCTTTGTCTTTGACCTGCTGGTGGATAAGGGCATCCTCATCCGGACCGCGTCGCGCATCGTCTTCATGCCGTTCGTGGCGGGCATCGCCTACGAAATCCTGCGCATCGGCGCTCGCTTTGGGGGTAACGCCTTCGTTCACGCGATGTTCGTGCCGAACATCGCGCTCCAGGCGCTGACCACCAAGGTGCCAGACGACAGCCAGATTGAAGTCGCGATCGCCTCCTTCACAGCAGTCCTCAACCACGCCGGGCTTACCACCACCGCCCACCTGGCCGAACACGCCGAGGCATTACGAGAAGCGCCGCCACTGGACTGAGCGCCCGGTTCATCGTTCTGTGAGCAGGAACCAGGTCGGCCACGTGGGGACTAGAGAAATCAGAACAAACGTTCTATTCTACTAAGTCCATGGACACCGGCTGCCTGCTCGTCCCGAACTTCCCGATCGCCATCGCCCGGCGCGATAACCCCCAACTACGCGGGCGAGCAGTGGTTGTGGGTGGCTCGCCGGAAGAGCACGCCGCCGTCACCGTCTGTTCAGAAGAGGCTGCCGCAGCTGGCGTCACGGTGGGTATCACGCTGCGCCGGGCGCTGGCTCTCTGCCCGAAGGCGATCTTCCTGCCATTGCGCGATACCGAAGTCCACACGGAAGCCTCCCGCCTGGTGGACCTTCTTCAGTTGTACAGCCCCACCGTCGAGGCGATCGCGCCTGGCCACATCCATACTGACCTTCGCGGGCTGGCCCGGATGTCCGGGATGGACGAGCTACCGTACCTCCAGGACCTGCACGAGGCCACGTGTTCGGCCAGCGGGCTTGCCGTGCAGCTGGGTGCTGCCGAAACCGTCTTTGCGGCCCACGCCGCCGCCTACACGGCGGCGGGCGGTGGACTGGCGACGATCTACCGGGGCGACGCAAAGATCTTTCTCGCCGATCTCTCGATTGATGTGCTGCCGGTGCCCCCGCAGATGCACGAACGGCTGCGCCTGTTTGGCCTTGAGCGCCTGGCCCAGGTAGCGGCACTGCCGTTTTCGGCCATCCAGGCGCAGTTCGGCCGCGATGGGGCCCACGCCTGGGCACTCGCAAACGGCCGCGATACCTCCGTCGTTGTCGCAAAGCGCGAAGAGCTGCGCATCAGCGATGAGCTAGACTTGCCCGCGCCAACCTCACTCGCCGGTCCGCTTGTGGCCGGCACACAGATGCTGCTGCAACGCACCCTCGCCCATAAAGAACTGCGCGGCCAATCACTGCGCAGGCTCGATTGGCGGCTGGGGCTGGAGAACGGTGAACAGATCACCCGGCGCTTTGTCTTCCGCGAACCGACAAACGACCCGGCCCGCATGCTCTTTGTGGTCAAAAACAAGATTGAACGGCTGCAACTGCCTTCAGCCGCCGTCTCGCTCGGGCTCACGCTTTCCGGCCTCTGTAGCGAATACGGCCACCAGGCGAATCTCTGGCAGACCGGCCCGCGGCGCCGAAAGGAACTACTGGATGCGATCGAACAGCTCAACGCCCGTGAAGGCGAACCACAGGTCTTCCAAATTGTGGAGGTGCAACCATGGTCAAGAATCCCGGAACGCCAACTGGCCCTGGTGGCCTACGGCGGCTAAATCAGCCGTTGCCCGCCGCGGTGGACGCCAATCCCCGGGGCGAACCGTCCGCCATGCTCTCCCAGGGCAGATACCTGCCTGTACGAACGATTCACGATAGCTGGCGGATTGACGACGAGTGGTGGCGGGAAGAAGTTGCCCGCCGCTACTTCACGGTCGAACTCGAAGGCGGACGCCGCCTAACCGTCTACCACGACCTTCTTGCGAACGCCTGGTACATCCAGGGTTATGAACGCCCACACGAAGGCCACTCGCTTAAGACAAAGAAACACACGGGATAGGGCAAGGCACGCTCGGACAAATCAGACCTGTTGTGACGGACGTCAACGCGGAACGGTTCGCGGCCGCTGGATAGAGACCGTGTTCCCCGCTTTAGCCCTGCGCGACAGGCCGCGGCTGCTGGCTCGGGAGGCTGCTGACCGGGCCCGGGTCAACTGCGAAGTACACTTCACAGGCGCGCCGCGTCGCTGCGGGCTCAAGCACCGGCGGACGCTTCACAAAGCGCGATTCTTCGATGACCAGTTGCAACACGTCACGCGGGTGGCAGCTACGGAAATTCCCCTGGCTGGCGCGGTGCACCATCTCGACTGCGATGTCGATATTCGGCTGGCTCGCCTCCACGCTCATCGCGTCAGCAAACCGCCGGAAGATCTCGGACATCTGGGTAACCGTCGGCTCGGGGATGCGGATCTTGTAGGGGATGCGGCGGAGATGCGCCTCTTCCAGCATTGTCTTTGGCTCGAGGTTCGTGCTGAAGACGATGGTCGAACGGAAGGGAAACGTGATGCGTTCGCCAGTGACCAGGGCCATCGTATCTTCGCCACGTTCCAACGCCGCGATCCAGCGGTTGAGGAGCGCGTGGGGTGAGACCTGCTGTCGCCCGAAGTCGTCGATGGCAAGCAATCCACCGTGTGCCTTTACGTGCGCTGGTGCCTGGTGGTAGCCGAGCGCGGGGTCGTACGCCAGGTCCAGATCCTCATGGCGAAGCTCGCCACCAACGAAGACAAACGGCCGCTTGATACGCAACCAGCGGCGATCGACGGTTGACGAACCATCGGCAATGTCATCGCTCTCGACAACGGTATGCACCAGGTCATCGTAGAGCCGAATGATGTGGCCGCTGACATACACAGCGATGGGGAGCACAGTGACACCCTGGATCGCCTCGCTCGTAAGTTCGAGGATCGTCGTTTTGCCATTGCCGGGGGCGCCCCAGAGCATCGCGGGGCGGCCAGCAGTCAGGGCGAGGCAGACCTTGGCCACAACGTCCCGGGCAAGGACCAACTGCTGAAGAGCGCGGGCGAGCCGAACCGGATCCGGAGCGCCAACCTCGGTGTCCTGCTCCAGCACGCGGAAGTACTCCTGCACAGGAACGGGAACGGGACCAACGTACTTGCTTCGATCGAAAGCGCTTTCGGCCTCGTGAAGGCCCTGTTCGGTAAGGCGGTACTGCCACTCGGATTCCAGCCTTCCGGAAGCTGAAGTGGTCTCCACCATCCGGCCGCGGCGCAACACATCCAGCGCCTCCCGCGCGATCGTCGGCGAAACGCGAAGGGCGTTGGCCAGCCCGACGGGGGTGGGATTGGCAATTCGATAAAGCATCTTCAGCGTGAGATCTTCGATAAATCGCTCGGGTAGGCCGAGTTCGTTGAGATGTTCGGGGGCCGGCGGGAGCGCGGGCAACAACCGCAGCTGCGCCGCCGACTTCAGCGGCTGAGGCTGGGTATCTGCCCGGTAATCCTGCGCCATCGCAAGGTTCCCAGACGTCTGAGGGTATGCCTGCTCCATCACACCTTCCCAAGTTCGCAACCACTTCCGCGGGCAGCGAGTGTTTCGGCTCTATGTTGTATTTCGGCACCTTTACGCCCACGCCCAGACCAAACCGGGAAATGCGTCTTCCTGGCCCGTGACAGCGCAGTGGCCCGACGGGTACAGCAGAAGGTCTGCCGTCCGTCCAACAGGCGTGCTGAGCGACGAATTCAGCAAAGCCGCCTGGCTAGGAGAAAGCGGAGAATCGCCCCTCGCCGTCCCAGAGTAGCCACCATTCACGGTGGGCCTCCATGCGGATGAACGGTTCACCGTTGCGCATGATTCGGGTTGTTTCATTAAAGCCAGCGCGACGAAAACAGGCGACCGCTCGCTCGTTCCAGGCCAGCGTATGGAGGTAGACGCGCCGAAACGAGTAGTTCTGCCAGAGAAAGCGTATAAACAGGATCGCCGCTTCCGTGCCCAACCCGCGTTCGCGGTCCGCATCGTCGCCGAGCGTCAGCCCGAATTCCGCTTCACCGAGGTAGCTATCCGCGTGGTAGTACATGGCGTTGCCAATGTGTCGTCCGCTGTCATCCGTGATCGCGAAAAGTTCCATTTCGGGGCGGCCGAACGCAAGCTCTGACTCGACCTGACGGAGGAACTCTTCAAAGCTCTGCTGCAGGGCTGTTTCGCCATCGTACCGCGCGTTCTCGGGGTTTGTTCGCCATCGATAGTCGTCCTCAGCGTCCGCGCGCACCTTCCGGCGGATGCGAACCGAAGGCCCCTTCGCGACCACCAGGTGGTCGAACTCCTGCACCCCTGGGGCGGTCACGCCACGCTCTCCAGCATTCGCAGTGCTTCGTCCAGAATCCGTTTCTCATCGTGATACTTGAGCATTCGGCGGGCGTGTTCGCCGGTCACCCATCGCACTTCGTCAAACTCGTGGTCGTGATCCGCCGTGTCGCCGCCGATTGGCTGCATCAACCAGTGATGGACGAACTTGTGGTAGCGAATCCCGCTGGCCGTAAACCAGTACTCAATGGTGCCGAGGGACTCACCTCTCGCCACAACGAGCCCGGTCTCTTCGCGCACTTCGCGCTCGGCCGTTTGCTCGATGGTTTCACCGGCATCAGGTGTGCCTTTCGGGAGACACCAGAGCCGGTCCGAGGTACGGCCGCAGATGACCACTTCTACCTCCCCCGAATCGGAGCGGCGCCAGACAACGCCGCCGGCAGAAACGGCGTCCTGGATTGGCAGTTGGCGGTTCATTCGTCGTCGTAGTCCTCGCTTGTGTCACGTCGAAGCGGGCCGGTACCAGTCTCGGCGGCTACCTCGCGAGCATCGGCAATCGCCTCTGCAAACTCGGGCGGGGCGTCCACCGCGAAAGCATCGATCGCATCGACAGCGTCAGTGGTGCCGACCTCGCCAAGCGCGGTGATCGCAGCGATCACAACTTCCGGGTCAATATCCCCGAGCAAGGTTGCGAGAGGCTCGACTGCCTCTTCCGAACCCACCTGGCCCAGCGAAAGGACTGCGGCGAAACGGAACTCGGGGTCATCGGAGTAGAGCTGCTCAACCAGGTAGTCCAGCCATCGTTCGTCCGCGGAATCACCCATCGCCACCACGGACGCCAGCCGAACGGAGCGTTCGTCATCGTTGTAACCAGCGACGATGAGCGCGCTCACCCAGGGCAGAGAGCGCACGCCAAGGGATTCCAGGGCACAGGCCCGCAGGGCGGGCGCGGAGTCTGATGATTCCTGCACGGCCCGCAAGGCGTCTGTCACCCGGTCCCCTAACTCCTCATCGAACTGTTCGAACTCACGCAGCACAACGAATTGGCGCAAGGAAGAGGCTGCCGCGGCACGGACGCCGGGGTCGTCATCGTCGTCGAGCGTTACGAGGAGCCGGGAAGCCACTTCGCGGAGCGGCGATTCCCAGAGTGACGCCGCGGCCCTGGTTCGGACTTCCGCGCTCTCGTCGTCGAGGGCAACCAGGGCTACCTGCGTGAAATCGAGCTCTACGCTATCTTCTGCCAGGTCCAGCGCACACTCGATGATCTTCTGACGGCTCTCTAGCGGGATCTCCGGCCAGGCGCTTCGAACGAGGGCAACCTCGACCCTGCCGAGGTCGGAGAAGGCGGCGAGACTGGCGATGGGCGGGTCTTCACCACGCACGAGCGACTCGATAATGACCGGGAGTTGCTTCTGGGGCGCTGCTACCATCACCACGAGTGTATCACTGGCTCACGGACGGAGACTCCGGGCCCAATGGGCGAGTGAGCAGCAGGGACATCGCCTCCGATACCTTGCGCTTGCCTGCAAGCACGGCGGCAACTTCCCTGGCAATTGGCAGCTCGACTCCCGCTCGCGCCGCAAGTTCGAGCGCCACACCCGCTGTCGCCGCTCCTTCGACAGCTTCACCGATTTGGGCGAGGGCGGCACTGGCTGAGACGCCTGCGGCCAACAGTTCGCCGAGGCGATGGTTGCGGCTCAACGGCGAGAAGCACGTCACGGTAAGGTCGCCAACACCGGCCAAGCCGCTGAAAGTGGCCGCATCGGCACCAAGGGCGAGCCCAAGGCGCGTGATCTCAGCGAGGCCGCGGGTAACGATTGCCGCCACCGCGTTCGCCCCAAGGTTCAGGCCAACGGCGGCCCCGGCGGCGATCGCGACGACGTTCTTGAGAGCGCCGGCCAGTTCCACGCCTACGACGTCGCTGGACGTGTACAGCCGGAAAGACGCCGTTGCCAACGCTTGCTGCCAGGCGATCGCGGTCTCCGCACCGGCGGAAGCAACGACGGCAGCCGCCGGAAGACCGCGGCCGACTTCGTGAGCGAGGTTTGGCCCGGAAAGCACGGCGATCTGTTGAAGTGGCCACTTCTCGGCCAGGACTTCGCTCATCCGCCGTCCGGTCGCCAGTTCTATCCCTTTGGCCGCCGAGAGCACAGGGACGCCTTCGTATCCCAGGAAACACCCGGCAGCCGTCCGGAGTGACTGAGCGGGAACGGCGAGGACCATCCCCTGGACAGACTGGGGAGGGGGCGGTTCAGCGACGATGGTGACTCTCGAACTCAGCGACACCTCGGGCAGCCGTGCGATGCCGCGCCGCTCACGTACGCTCTCCGCCTCGGCCGAGCTTCGGGTCAACAGGATCACACGTTCGTGACTCAGAGAAAGCACGGACGCCAGCGTCACACCCCATGAGGTGGCGCCGCAGACGACAAAGTCAGGCACCTCAGCCGCTCGCCGGACGATCGCCGCCGCGCCCGATGCGTGGCTCGGTACCAGCGAGCAGACGACGAATGTTGGGAAGGTGCTTGTACTCGATGAGGGCGGTCGCAAACACCGCTTCAACCGCGAACGGTACGGGCTGCCAGCCGCCGATCGCGGCGACCACGACGATCCCGGCGGCGATCGGCGTTCCGAGCACCGACATCAACGAAACGTAACGCGTCGGGATGATAAGGGCCGCACCGATCAAGGGAAAGAGCAGCGCAATCAGCGGTGTGAGGCCGAGGATCGCACCGAAGGCGGTGGCCACTCCGCGCCCACCGCGGAATCCTGCAAAGACCGGCCAGATGTGTCCAACGATCGCCGCGCCAGCACCGGCGGCCGCCACGCCGTCATCATGGAAGACGAACCGCCCGACGAGCGCCGGCACCGCGCCTTTTGAGATGTCACCGATCATCACTAACGCGGCAGCGGTCTTGCCCGCCGTGCGGAGGACGTTCGTCGTCCCGGTCTTCCCGCTGCCGGAGTCGCGCACATCCCGGTGGAGGTAGAGGTAGCCGACAACGAGTCCGAAAGGAATAGACCCGAGAAGGTAGCCGAAGACGATGTTCGCCAGGTACTGACCAATCACGGTCGCGAATCATCCTCCGCTCGCGCTTTGTAGACCATCTTGATGGCAGTGCCCTCGAAGTCGTAGGCCTCCCGCAGCCGCCGTTCGAGGAACCGCTTGTAGCTGAAGTGGACAAGCGAAGGGTCGTTCACGAAAAGGATGAACGTCGGCGGGTCTATGCCCGCCTGGGTGGTGTAGAAAAGTTTGAAACGGCGATTCTGGACGAGCGGAGGAACGTGCTCCCGCACCGCGCGGGAGAGCAGGGTGTTCAGCTCAGCCGTCGGAATGCGCAGGCGCCGCGCCTTGCGCACGGTTGCCGCCAGCTCAAGCAGTTTCTCGGTCCCGCGCCCTTCAAGGGCCGAGATGAAACAGATCACCGCCCACGGCACGAATTGAAGACGCGTGCGCATCTGCCGCTCCGACCACAGTTTCCGCTCCTCTTCGTCCTCCCAGAGGTCAATCTTGTTGACTGCGATGATCAGTCCTTTGTACTCCTCAAGAGCGATGCCACTGATATGGGTGTCCTGCGAAGTTACGCCGGCGGAGCCATCGATCACCAGCACCGCCACGTCCGCGCGCTCGACCGCAGTGCGGGTGCGCATGACTGAGTGACGCTCCACGCCCTTTCCGAGCTTCCCGGGCCGCCGCACGCCTGCGGTATCGACCAGCAGGAAGGGGCCTTGAGGAGTGTCGATCTCGGTATCCACTGCGTCCCGCGTTGTCCCCGCAACATCGCTCACGATCACGCGTCGTTCGCCCAGGATGGCATTCAGGAGTTGTGACTTCCCGACGTTTGGCCGACCAATTATGGCCACGCTCACGCGGTCACTTTCGACGAGCGGTTCGGTCATTGGAAGCTGTGCAACGACCGCATCAAGCATCAGGCCGACATTCACATCGTGGAGCGCGCTCACCGGCAGAGCGTCACCGAGGCCAAGCGTTGCCGCCTCGGCGATGCCAGTGGATTCGCGGCGCTCGTTGTCCGCCTTGGTGGCGATGACCATCGTTGGGCGGTTGACGCGACGGACCACGTCCGCCATATCGTAGTCGCTCGCCGTGAGCCCATCGCGGGAATCGAGACAGAACAGGACAAGGGCGGCACCCGCCATTGCGACCTTGATCTGCTCCATGATCAGCGGTGCATAAACATTCTCGGCGTCGGTCTCGAATCCGCCTGTGTCGATCAGCCGGAAACGCACGTCCTGCCACTCGACGTCTGCCTCTACGCGGTCACGGGTTGTGCCCGGTTCGTCTTCGACGATCGACTTGCGTTCGCCAATGACGCGGTTGAAGAGCGAGGACTTGCCCACATTCGGACGACCGACGATGACGACGCGAGGGAGCACAGCCGTGGCGGTCATGGCGCAGCCACCTTGAGGACGATGACAACAGGATCCACCGGTTCCACCTTGATGCTCAGTCCGGGAGGCGGCACAACCACCACCTGGTATGTGGCAGTCCCAGCAACCCCGCCGGCGAGGGAAACTGTCACCTTGAAGGATGAGGGAATCAGGTCTCTGATGACTGCGAGCGGGCCTGAGACACGGACATCCGACGTTAGCGCTCCACCACTGCTGTCGCGAACCAATCCGGCGGGCGGAGGACCGATATCCGGCGCGATAAAGAACGTCACCGCACCGCAAGGCGCACCGGTCCCAGCGCTGCATTCAATCGGCTTGATCTCCACCTTCACGGTGACGCTCCGCCGATCAAGGAAGGTATTAGGCGGCT